>JAGGVC010000062.1 GCA_021158185.1 bacterium
AAACACGCGCAAATATGCTCAAGAACATCATCGACGACTTCGATCCGGAGTTCCTGGAGTAACAATTCAGCGGCGGCAACGCTGCTTTGTTGCGTGAGTTTTCTAAACGCGACCCGGAGTTTCGGCTCCGGGTCGCGTTTAGCTTTTGGGGGCTCGATGGCTAGCGTGTAGCGTCGCAGCGCGTTTCCATTGCCTGCATTCATATTGCAGGTGATATAATTCGACGATGCCCGGCAAATGCAGGTTTTTATCAATTGCGTCTTCAAGCAGCGGCAACGCGCATGTGGTTGATTCGGATGGCCGCCTGCTCCTAGTGGACTGTGGAATCTCGCCGAGGAAGCTCACATCGGGACTCCAGATGCTGGGCAGGCGATTGGAAGACGTGGATTATGTTCTCATCACGCATACCCACACCGATCATGTTGCAGGACTCTGGGGGCTTTTGAAGCGAACGACACCGGTTGTGTTCGGCCCGCCATCGCTCGAAGAGGATGTGGCACGCTACGGCGGAGAATTCGTTCCGCTCAAGAAAGGTGCGTACTCTCTGAACGGTTTCAGTATAAACGCATTCGAGCTTTCGCACGATTCTTTGCCTACATTCGGTTTCAGAATCGAGATCGCAGACAGAGTGTTCGGTATCGCAACGGATCTCGGACTGTGGGACGATGATGTGCTCGATGCAATTGAAGGTTGCGACGCGCTCCTTTGGGAAGCGAACCACGATGAGCAGCTTCTGGCCTGCGGAAGCTATCCTGCCAATCTGAAAAAGAGGATATCAGGGACTCGTGGACATCTGTCAAACAACCAGTCGGTAAGCGGAATCGGAAGCCTGAACAGCTTGCCCGGCAAGCTTCTCCTCGGCCATCTCAGCCGAAAGAACAACACGGTAGATCATGTCGGAGATGCTTACGCGTCCGCTCACCTGGACAAGCATATGGATATAACTGTTATAGACCCGCATAGCTCAGGGCCGGTAATCGAGCTATAGGCGAGAATGGCGTGCAATTCAAGTAGTAGCTGCGACGATGAAAAAATGAGCGCCCGCGTGCGAATCTGGCCGATTATCGCAACAGTTTCACTCCTTATTATATTGTGGGTTGTTTTTTCTCTCACCGCATTGCTCCTTAGCAGGCTGATTCCGGAAAAATCTGCCTTTCAGCCGGTATTTGCATTCGCAAGCCTGTTTTTCTTCGTCGGATTCGGGTCTCTCGCCACGGGTATTTTTGTTTTCTACGCCGCTAAAACCCCGCTTGCCATTTCACGTATGCGTCCGTATCTTCTTGCACTGTGTGTTGTTGTCTTTGCAGGGCTATATCTTTTCACCAGGTTTTCCGGCGGAACCGATAGCATCGTTGTCATACTTGCCACGGCCAATCTTCTCGTGTTTGCAAACCTGCTTGGGACGTGGATAGTCGCACCGCTCAGACGTCCGGCGGAACTCGTGATGGTGTGCGTAGTGATGTCGCTTGCGGATATCTACAGCGTAGCAGGCGGGCCTACAAAGAAAATAGCGGAAGGTGTTTCGAAGTACTACGAGGGCGGGATGCAGGGGCCAGCACCGCTCAGCGATTTCCTGCTGGTCAAAATACCCGTTCCCGGGCAGAGCATTCCAGTGCCGGTGTTTGGTGTTGCGGACTGGATAATCATTGCGTTTTTAGCGGCGGCGGTCGCTCGGTTCGGTATCGACGACAACATTGCGGGAAAGAGCCTCACGCAGATGATCGACGCAGGGAAACCTGCAATTTATCTTCCGATCGCAGCCGTCGGGTTGTGCGTGGGAGTGGTAATCGCTGGCATGCTCAATATGTCCCTACCCGCGCTGCCGATAATCGCTGCAATTTTCCTCGCATATGTTCTGATTAAGTATCCTGCAGCGAGGAAACTCAGAAACTCCGATTGGATCGTGATGCTCCTCTTCGCGGCGGCAATTACCGCTCTTTTTGCGGCGCGATGGTTCGGTTTGATCTGACGAAATATTTCAGAATCCGAATTATGGACGTATCAAGTATGACTGAGTGGGTATCATGTACTTCGTGGAACATAAGCAGCAGTTTAATCGTCCTATTTCGAGGCTGCCCAAGGTGGAATTCGGTTGCCGTTTTGAACGAATTCCGCTATAGTTTAAAGTCTGTTCGTATGTTCACGATTGTCTGATGGTAAATGCGGGTAGAATGTAGCGTTATGTAGGAACGATGCACGGGGGTGCAGATGGAACCGCGCGGAAAAGGTTTTACGCTTGTGGAGCTTCTGGTGGTGCTTACGATCATCGGCCTGCTTCTCGGCATAGCTCTCAAGGGGCTTGTCGGCAACAGGACGCAGAGGGAGCTGACGGGAGCTGTTGATACATTCGCAAGTGATATCAGGTGGGCGCGCTCGCAAGCGGCGAAGACGGGGAATATGGTCTACATAGCTTACAAGTATATGTATGACCAGAACCAGATTGAGCCGCCTTTTGGAATGCTCGTTGGTGACCGTGTCTGGGATAGCGGAGTTGCAATTCCTCCGGATAACCCCGGAATTAACCGTGCTTGCAAGGGGTATATCATCGTTGAGGCCCGGCCGCGTTTCCATCAGGGAACTCCGGATCCAACAACGAGGAACATCGGTGCTCTTTCCAGCGAGTACCTGTTTTCGGAATGGGGCGCATTGGGTGCTACTGGTGTTCAGTATGCGACCCCTGCGGGAGGTCCTTATACATATCGCGATTACCTCGGAGATTTATGGATGGCGGATGTCGGTCATCCTGGACAATACAAGCGACCGCTCGAACCGATTTATCCGATTGATGATGCGGCAACCAACGCGCTCCTTGAGGCAAACGTTGTCGGGCGCGATGACAGCAATATAAACAGAGACTCCATTCCAGAGATTTTCTATCCTTTTTTGCTGTACGGAAACGACAGTTCCGCAACGACATACCAGACAACGAGCGGATATTACGGTGATGATTACCAAACAGCGCTAAGGAATAACGACCTTGCTTTTTTCCGTGGAGCGTCTACGCAGGCCTGCAAGGTTTTCGACGCAAGTTCGAGGGATGAGATACTTACGTACAACGTTGACTACGCCTCGGAGTTTATCGTGAATCCGGATGGATTCCAGATAGAGATGCAGGTGCACGACGCCGGTATAGATCATCCAAGGATGGAGGATCAAATCATCGATCATGTTGTGATTCTCAGGCGGGAATTCCCCGAGCACGTATTTCTGATGAATCCACATCAATGCAAGTTCCAGGTTGAGTGGAACAGCGTATCGGGTGATGAAGTGTGGGAGGATTTCCAGTTCACTCAGTTTATAACCGCGATTGATCCCCAGGGGCGCATCACTCAGCGTGAATGGACGTTCAGGCCGGAGTATTTTCCGCCTGATTCTCCTCAGAACAACTCTGATCTGGTTCACGGTGCGGTGTTGATGCGCTCGGCGATCCCGATAATGCGAACGGTATATATGGTTACGGATGATGCGATTGAGTTTGTTGGTTCAAGTGCCGTTATCAGTCAGAATGCAGCAGCGAACTCTGAGGGCAACGGACGCGCATATACATTCTGGCCTCTCGTCGGCAAGTATTACATCGATGCGTATCCGCCCAATGATCGTCAGTTCCGGATTCCAGACTACGATCCGCGGCTCGATACTAACGATGCTCTGAGCGGATACGGCAGGTACATCTCCAGCTACGGATACCAGAGGAATTACTTGGTGCCATAGTCGACTGGATAAATATCCCTGCATTGAAAGGTTTTGCTATGCAGAGTGGTTTCAAAAAATCAGGCGGTTTCTCGTTACTAGAGCTTCTGGTGGCGCTCACGATCCTCGTCATCGCTCTCTTGCCAATTGCATACTTTTACGGAAGGATGCTCGCAAATGTCGAGCAGGCAAGCATCAGGACGAGGGCGGTCGGGCTTGCCAACGAGCGCATCGCGGAGCTTGAGCAGATGCCGGTGGAGATGCTGAGGGCGAATAACTCGCCCCAGAAAGGCGATATCATCAATCCTTCCCTCAATATCACCGGCGCAGTGTGGGGCGAGACCGCGCCGCTCGATATGGAGGCGGATAACTTCTATTTCGATCCCGGACCGCCCTATAGAACCTACCAGTATTACTATGCACTTCCGGTCGAGTTCAACCCTTACAACCCGTTTACGCAGGGATGGAATAACACGCCAGGCGTCGATCATTACGATCCCGATTTGCCTGAATTCGAATACGAGCCGATAGGTTTTATGGCAAGGCTTGCTCGATCGACCGATATCGCCGAGACCGATCCCCGGTTGAATCCAGCGGTGGGCACGGCTCAGGCTGGATCGGGCGGGTATATACACAGAACGAGTGGGATAATGCACTTTCAGCGTACCGGCAGCGAGAGCCGCGAGGAGCTTTACGACATTTACGGCAGGCGGACCGTGATAATGGAAGTTGTGCCTGAGCCTGCCGACGACGACGGCGATTCGCTTCTCCCTGACGATCCGCTCGACGGCGGTGCGACGACCTACGATCCCTATCCTCTGCTGAGAGGCCCTGCGAACAAGTTTCAGGTTAGAAGCAAGGACGGCGCATACGGCTTCCAGGGCTGGGTGACGGTGTTCTGGCTGCCCGCGGATGCGCCTGAAAGATATGTCCCGCTTGAAGGGTTGAGCTATATCCAGGTGCCGTTTTTCATTTCGGCAACGAATGCTGATAGCACCCTTGCAGTTGGAGACAGCAAGGTTATCGTGACGAACAAGTTTGTAATCAGTTAGCCGGTCGGCCATGAAGGTGGTGGCGAGTATGAAAAAGTTTGGCTTCACTCTTGTGGAGCTTCTGGTTGTGATGGTGATAATCCTAATCCTCGCCGGAATAGGACTCAAGCACCTTTCCGGGGCGAAAGAAAAAGCGAAAAACCTTCAGGTTTCAGCCGGGGTGCATGAAATCCACGTTGCGCTCGAGGCTTATGCGATTGACCACAACGGTTTCTATCCTGGAGTGAACTGGGAAGTGGACTCCACAGGCGTAATCCTCGATAACGCGCCGGGCGTTCTCGGCGGTGTTGAATCGGGTTCCGGCGAAAAGGATTTTCAGAACTGGGTGGGTAATCCGGTCGCATATCACGGTGATCAGACTCCGCGTGTCCGATATATCGATGTTCTTCTTGCGAAAGGTTACCTTACGCAGTATCCGGCGAATCCGTTCATTACGGCGACAAGTTCAACGAAAAGCCAGATGACGAACCTGTTCTGGTATTCGGTGAACTACGACACAGGGCTGTTTTCCTTTAACGACGAGCTCTCGGTTGATTGGGACAGGCTTACAGATCGTGCGAGCGGCGAAACGATGAAGATCAACTGGGAGGACAAGGCACGCGGTCATTTCACCTATATTCCCCTTGGCCCCGTCAATAATCAGGGCTGGGATTTCGGTAACAACTGGGCGGGGCTTAATGATGCTGCCCGTTCGCATTACTACAAGTATTGCAGGAATTACATTTTGGTAGGTTGGGGCGCGAGCCGCAGGGACACAAGTCAGAGCGCCGCATTTTCATCGGAGTATTTCAACTCGAACCTAAATGGATTCGATATCGACAAGGATCTGACGATTGATATTTTTGAGAACAACCTTGTGAGCACCTGCAGGCCGGAGCAGGCGGACAGTGCGGGCGTTATTCCGACCAACTTCGGTGCAACAGTCGGAACTGCCCCGCAGCAGTTCGTTGATATAAACGACGCCTTCGCCGGTGCGACTATTATGGTCCTTGGTAAGGAGTGATTGGAGTTGATGATGGTATGAAACTGAATAGAGGATTTACTTTGATCGAGCTGCTCGTGGTTATCGTGATCATTGGTATGCTTGTGGCAATTGCAATTCCCCAGTTTTCAAAGGTGAAGATTAAGGCAAAGGAACAGCAGGCGCTTTCCAGTTTTCTATCCGTCAACCAGGCGGTCGAACGGTTCGGTGTCGACCACAACGGCTTTTATCCTTACAGAATGCTCTTTTTCCGTAACCAGAACGAAATAGACCCATATGAAGTTTGCGAAGTGGCCGGATGGATGCCGATGGGATTTGTGGGCGGAGTCGATGTGATTACAACATCGGGCGAAATTAACCAGGATGCGTTCAAAACGGTACAGCCGAGAATCGGCGGTGATCTTCCATTGCACTTCAATTCCTACTCCGACCCCCTCATCGCACTTGGCTATCTGTCGGGCGGTAAGTATCCGAGTAACCCATTCCTCAAAAGGCCGACGGGTATGATCAACTGGGCTTGGTCAAGCGAGATAGGAGTTCCCGCTACGAATGTTGCGGTTTCACCGGGCGACATCGTCTATACGTATTTCCCAGTATTAAGCGGTGATGAGTATCTGGAGCCGGAAGGGATAATCCGCGACAAGGTAGAGAGGTATCCGGTTGAAACTCCGAGCGGGCTGTTTATCGGGTGGTTTGGACTCGATCTTGTGGACAGCTATCAGATGTGGGTATACGGCAACCTTCCCGTTACCGCTGGGTGGTATACAGCATACGACAACAGCGATTATCCGGGCCCGCCCAGGCGAGCGGTTGAGATTAAACGGGACTGGAACGGCAACGGCAGGACGGACCTTTTCGAAGCGGGCATTCTTGATTATGCTTCGGGCGGGACGTCCGCCGATGCAAGGACTAAGAAAGAGAACTCCGGCGATCCGAACATCAATATCGGTGGCGCTGTAGAGTTCTAGAGAATTGGAGTGTGAAAAGCTTTGAAGCTTTCAATGACAGAGGGTGATCTCATGACGAGAAAGTCAGGATTTACATTGGTAGAAATGCTTGTTGTGATTGGAATCATTGGGATTCTAATCGCTGTTATGGTCCCGCAGGTGGACCGGGTGAGAATCAAGGCGAAGGAATCGGCGACGATATCCCAAGCACAAGGGATCGAGCTTGCGATCCAAAATTTCGCGGCCAACCATAACGGACTTTACCCCGGATCGGCGATCGACATTATGGCCCCGATACCGGAGCACGGCCTTGGCGATCCGGCCTTTGTTGCGGGCGGGAACAACTTGGTCGCTCCACCGAACTTACCTCAGCAGGGCGCGCCGGGCGTGCCCAGGTTTTCATCAGGTGTGCTCGGCGGTACGATCAATCTTGGCGCGGTGAAAACCGTGCGCGATATAGGCAGTGCAGTCGGCCCGGACAATACACCGCGATGGTTCGACAGGCTCGTTCTCGATAATTCTCTCAGCTCATATCCGACGAATCAATTCAAGAAAGGTGCCGGCGCTGAAGTGCCCATGTACAACATCTTCCGTTACGAAGGTGAGTCAATCGATCCGCAGAGCTATTCAGTTTCCCTTACGAACTTCCGTCCGTATTTTCTCGTTTCGAATAACAATGCAGGAGTATTAACTCCCGGAAACGATCCCGGACGCGTCAGGTATTACGGACGGGGCGGTGGAACTTTCACCGGTGCCGAATACAGTGATTTTGGACCGAATATTCTGGGGACCGATGATAATTACTTCGCGGAAGGCGATTTCGCATACGTGCCGATTATCAACAAGACCCCGTTCTCGCTCGGCGATGATCCGAATACTCCCGGGAACGATCGCTACAGGTGGAGTACGCTAGTTGACGGCTACATCTTCTTCGCGTACGGATCGAGCGAGAGGAAAGAAAGCCCTTATGCGGAGGAGCAGCAGAAGTTTTTTAGCGAAGGACTGCCCGGATTTGGCAACGCGGGTGTGGATACTCGTTACGAGGATGCAATCTACAACCTCTTTAACGGCGCGATCTATTACAGCCGCAAGTAATGCGGAGAGTGATTCCAATGAATAGAATGCATTTTGGCAAGGTAGGCGGTTTCACGATTATCGAAATGCTGATCGTGCTTTTGATTTCTGCGATCGTAATCGCGGTGCTAGGCACGGTGCTCGCATCAAGTTTCAGGATGCTGCGCTCAGGCGAAACGAGGGCGCAGCTTCAAAACACGGCCAGATCAACTCTCGATTACATCGCGTCGAACGTTGCGACCGCGAATGTAATTCCGCGCGCCTTGGATCGCGACTACGATTTCGTAGACGATGCCGACCTGAACGAATTTGGAATCGATGCCGAGTACGTCGTGGGCTGGGAGGATGCAGCAGATCCGGATATTCACTGGTTTCCTGCCGGTACTTACATAAGCGAGGCATGGAGCGATCGAATAGTTACGAGGCATCAGGACGAGATGACGCTCGACCTTTTCGGAAGCATAAGAAACGTTCGCATGGTCCAGCCGAATCTTCTGGAATTCAATGGGCAGCGCGTATCCTCCGTGACGAGCATTTTCCGACTTGCGCTTCCAGCGCGGGATAGTACGATCTATTATCTCTCGGATAACCTGCATAACGGTCAGTACACTTCGGCTAATGTGAATTTTCCACACTCTTTTTCGGCCAAGAACAGGAGCGAGGAGTGCGTATTGTTTCACAGTATGCGGCTGGAGCTTAAACCATACACACAGGATAATGCTGCGAATCCTAATGTTGGCGTTTCGGGGGATCCGACCGTCAAGTATTCCGACTTTGAATTCCCTGTGGCGGCGAACGTAACAAGACTTCAATTCGAGTATTTCCACAAGGTTCCTCTTTGGCTGCCAGATCCCGACGATCCCACAACTGCATATCTCGAGGACACGAACGACAGCGGCGATTTGGATTCGCCGGTTCTGACCGGCTGGATGCTCGTTCCGATCGATGTTTCTGACAACGAAAGATCGTTCTGGGACTATAACGACATATATCGAGACGAGAGTGTCCCCGCCGCAACGCGCGTCGCGGATTTCAACAACTGGAATGTGGAAGTGTTCTATAACGAACCTTCCCCCGACAATCCCGAGAATGCACCTTACGACTGGTTCGGATGGCTTTCGGACGGCACTTACACGAGCTTCGAGTTCGACGTGGAGGACATCATCGGGATTGATAACGGTGAGGCGCTTGCGCCGGATTACACCGAGGATTTCGGCAACTGCGACGGAATTCCCGATGGTGACGGTGTCCCAGACAATCCCGTTCCCGCCTGGTGGCTTCCGTACCTCGAAGCTGTGCGCATCACCGTTATTACTACGCCGACGAGCATTATCGAAGAGCGCAAGCATGCGAGCGGCGTTAGGCAAGATGTAAACGGAAATCCTGTTTACTACAACCTTGACAATCCTGTTCCCTTTGCGGATTTCGCGCGCACAATTCCCCTGACCAGTGCTCACGATCTGTTCATAGGCGAGGGCAAAGATATCGTTGTTTCGAGGATGGTTTACCCGGAATTGAGCTACCACATGACTCCCGTCATCTACCCTGACGACTACCGGCTGTACGGAATGCGGCGAGGGGATTACAACTACGATATGGGTCGTCGGGCATCGTTTGCTGACACCGTTTCACCGGTTGATGAAGGCGGGCCTGTTGAGCCCAGGGACAGGTATTACGAGCTTGAAGCGTACGAAGATCGAAACTAGCTGATTTTGGGCATGAAACGGGGCGGATATTTCTGCCCCGTTTCTGCATTTCCGGTAGATTCCACGGGGGATTGGGTATAACAGAATCAGCTTTACCATTTGCGTTGCGCGCTTTGCTTTGAGGTTGTTTTATGAAAGAGCATAGAGAAATCCGAACCGGAAGATGGGAAGGTATTTTTGCCCCGCCCAGGGATGAAGGGCGACAGGGATACATTCTCCTTGCAGTCATTGTTTTTATTGCCCTGCTATTGCCGATCGTTACGCTCGTTCTTTCTACGGTCGGGCAGGAAACGATCGCGGCCAACAACCTCATTGTTGAAACGAAAACCAGGATGGCTGCGGATGCTGCCGTAAACAGCGCAATCAGCGTATTGGTCGAGCGTGAACAGATGCCGGATTATTTCGTATCGAACCTGCCGGAGCACATTAGACGCGCGATAATCGTGGACGATAACGGTGTGCTTCGGTGGAATATCGATAACGATGGTGCAGGTCTTGATGGAATTTACGGGACTGGCGACGACTGGTACATAGGCCCTCATGGTGACCGAAAGATGATGGGGCCTTCGGTCGCTTATCCGGAATACGACCCTGATGAGCCCAGGAATTATAAAATTGATTTTCGGTACGTTAATTGGCACAAGCCGACGTACCTTGCGGAAAACTGGGCCTGGTCGCCAACCAACCCGTTTGCATTCAACAGGGCAAGCGGACGCCCTGTCTATCTGTACAACCAATTCGCTGCGATTTACGACGACGGAACCGGAAGCGGCTTGATGTATGCCGAAGACTGGGAAGGCTATCACCCGGACGATTTCGCAATTTTCCCTCCGGACAGATGGGTGATGCCGGGATATTATCCAGGTGCTTCGCCTCCTCCCAGTACAGATATCTCAGGCACCGTTGGCGATATCGACGGTGCGGGGGACAAGGGCAGGCTTGCCAGAAGTAACATCGCTCTCTATCAGCCCAAAGTCAGCAATTTCGGTACAACGGACGATTTGAAAAACGAAGTAGCCGTCACGGACGAAGCCGGAAGGCTGAACTTGAATATTTTCTGCAAGAAGATGCCGGTTTGGGCGAGTGAGAACTCGGCAATCGATTTTGATCTTGACGGTGAATTTACGCTGGACTTCAATTACAACGAAGTCGAAGGCGAACTGATCTGGAAATGGATAGACAATCCACTGTTCCCTGACCGCGATTCCGTGATAGCGATAGGCGACGGTACCGGTAACGGTACGGATTTCAACGGCAACGAGCAGAACGAGCCCTGGCTTGGCGAGGATCTGCAGCACTATTACGCACCCGACTGGGTGGATTATGCGGATCGTAGTATCGCAATGCTCACCGCCCTCCCAGGGATAGACGTTGAACTTGCAAAGAACATACTTCGGGCTCTCAATCCGGACCTTTCAACCCTGCCCAGCGGCTATAACCCCGATCCATCGGGCGTTACACCGAATCCACCGGTAGATCGGCGTGCGGATGTCCCGAATCTCAGCCCGAACTTCTATGCATACTACATAGATTTCAATGCCTTCGGGCAAATAACAGGCGTTCGTTTGCTTTATGAAAACGATGCCGCGGATCCGAGTTACTCGGATTACGATCTTGACTGGGACGATATTCCACTCCCAAGGCCGCGCCCATTTACTGACATCAAGCAGCTTCTCGATATAAACGGAATGACAAAGCAGAAGTACGGAAGGCTTCAGGATTACGTGACCGTTTTCAGCTACGATACAAACGTCATCAGTACCGAGATATGGGATTCAGAGCCTTCGAGCGGGGATGATAACGATATAAACGATGTTCGATACAACATCAACAACGTTGTAAGTCCGGCCACGCTCGCGTCGTATCGGAGTGAAGCAGACAGAATGTGGGGCTGGCTTCAGAACCACATGACCGAGACGCGTTTTAAGAAATTCACGCTTCCCATTCTTGACAGAATGGGCAATACTAGAAGCGATGTGAATCCTGGCGATCCGGATACCAACTTTCAGGATCCGGATCACACACCCTATCATCTGAATCCCGAATTTGGCTACGAAAGCCTGCTTTCGATAATCCTCTACAGAAACGGTTATCAGGCAGAAGATGCATACAGCTATGACCCGATCGACCAGTCAGGAACCGATATCAGAAGTGTGGAGCCGGGAATTCCATTCGCAAGATTCTTCGGAATATTCTTCGGCGGATTCTCCAACAGCTTCATCCCGATCCCAGAATTCCAGCCTAGCTATGTTGCCGATCCGAGTGCAGGGCGCAATATCAATGCGCAGATTCCGCCTCACAACTTCACATCTGTTGCAGATCTCCTTGAAGTACCTCTTTACAAATTCGACAATCTGGCCATTAGCGCCATGACCGATACGCCCAGCGCAGCGGTGTGCAACAACGGCGACGAGATTGCTGTTCAGTATCTCGTAAGTTTCAGCGACGTTATCACGAACGATGAGTACGATTCGGTGTCCGGAGAGATTCTACCGACATACACGCTGATTTTCGACTGGGACAGTGACGGCTTTATTGAAGCGGATGATTATGAACTGACGATCGATATGACGGACGGTGTCCCCGACAACGACCTTCTGAGTTTGCGCACGCCTCCGCCAACGCCCTCACGCCCGTCGATTATCGGCACTTTCGATCAGCCTCTCTACAATCAGCTTCAACTCGATTATCCGGGTGAACCGTGGAACTGGCGCGCGAACAACTTTATCGCGTTCAATCATACATTTAGGTACAACGCAGGTCTTGGAAATATTCCCGATCCCGATCCTGCGCGCGCAGGACAGTCGGTTGACTTCGACGGTGACGGGCGGTCCGATTTTGCGTTCGACGCTTTCGGTGATCCGTTCATCACGGCGCGAGTTTCGGTAATCAAGAATATGACTCCTCCGGGTGGGCCGGACGACTACAGTGCGCTTCGGGCCGATACAACAATCAAGGTTTACCTCCAACACAACTGCGAGGCGATAATCCCGCTCAAGACGAACATCCTTGCGATTCGCACTGGAAACAATACATACCAGGTGCTCAGTCGTTCCGCTGGTGGAAACGTTGCAAGCGGGCCTGTATATCTCTATAACTGGAATTACTCCGGTTTCCCGCATGACGACATCGTGGATGGAATCGTTACGAATCCCGCGGACTGGAGCAACCAGACAATTGCACCATCCATCACGCTTGAACCGTCTCCGGGCGGTTCTACGTCAATCGGCCTTGAGGTTTACGACATATGGGGAGCAGATCCCGCAGCAGTATCGTTCTGGGCGGGAGCGGGTGGATTCCCATATGACTTAATCGACAGCTTCCTGACATCTGGTGACCCTGCATATGGTAATGCCGGTTCACTTGCTCCGATTAACGGCGAGAACGTTGATCTATATTTCGGTCCGCCGCCCGAACCTCCCGCGATGTGGGACAGGCTTCTTCCAAGCCAGAACTACGATCGCGATGTGGCTGAGGTATATCCGCTTTCGTTCAGCGGTGATCTCTACATCGAGCTGGCGGCGGAGCAGCCCTCGCTCTATCAGGGACAGTACTCTGTTCTTCATGCTGCGGCATATGGCGGAAGCGGCCCCTACAGATTCGTGATTACGATCAACGGGCCGGGCGGGTATTTCGATTCGTTCGATTCAGGATTCATCGGCTCGAATACCTACAACATCGAGACCGAGGAACTCACCGGCGGCGGTGTGTACAACGTGCAGCTTACGGTGACCGATTCGAGCACGCCTGCTCCGCTTGTCAAGTCGCTGCCTGCTCCCGAAACTATCCAAGTAGGATCCAGTTCCATCGATACAGAGCTTTACATAAACGTACCTAATCTTACGGTGAGCGCAAAGGTGATGCCGTACGAGAGTGACAATCCGGCCAACACGCGCTCTTTCCTTGGCGTGGCGAGTGTAAGCGGTGGGCGCTCGAATTACCTCATAAGGTGGGATGTTCGTCGCGAAGACGGGAGCATTGTCAACCAGAATTACGGTGATCCTCCCGGTATCAATCCAACAGGCCAGATGATGACGTACACGCACCAGGGAGAGGCTGCTGTATTCACATTCGATCCCACAAACACATCGGACGGATTGTACTTTGTGTATTGCAATGTTATTGACTCGGCTGGGATCAACCCGAATCTTGCCGATAGTACGCTTGCAACGGATATTGTGCCGATACTTCTGTCGAGCTCATCTGCGCTTGATCCTGAACCGCGAGTTCTCCCCTCGATCTATGCAAGTCCTCCGGGTAATGATTATTCGGGAACAAGGCGTGCAAGTGTGCCGGGTTCTGCAACGCTTGGCGGTCCGCCGCAAATCGGCACGTTCAGTTTTGCGACGCCGCATAACTCAATCGAGCCGAGGATTGCGCCTCCTGGCAGCATTATCGAAATCCGCGGAGTCAATTTCAATACAATTCCTTCGAACAACCGCGTAGCCTTTGAACCGGGAATGAGTACATCTCCGTTCAGCGTTCAGACCGAGATTGTTGGAGGCCCCGGAAGCCCGGATCTCCAAGTGATGAGGGTGGTCGTTCCTGAAGGCGCGAGAAGCGGTTTCGTAGTGATCACGGACATCACAACAGGTGGCGCAAGTCAGGCCGCGAACCGCGACAGCTTCTTCAATACGAACTGGGAAGTGAGCTTCGATCTCTACGCCATTCATAAGGATACGTACAGCGAGGGAATCGAGCAGACTTATAGGTACGACGTTGACTTCCAGGGCGATGGGGTTTTCGACTGGTCGATCCAAACGAGCAATCTAGAGATTCTTGCCGAGAACCACGCAGGCCTTACACACGATTATTCCAGGGATGGCGTGGGTAATTACCAGGCCACGGTTATGGTGACGAACGTTATCTCACAAAAGGTCGGTGTAAGCCACCAGCTCGTTCAGATGCGCGACCTTGTTGATTATGCGCTTACCGAAGAAAGCCAGGTCGAAGCAACAGGTCTCAGCGTCAACATCCTGCCCGATTTCAGGCGCAGACAGCCGCTTCCGAATGAAGCCCTGACGATTAAGAGTTTTGCCGACGGCGTTACGAATTCTCTCGGCCTCGGCTACAAGTGGAATCTGGACAGCAACTCGCGTGTCAGCGCTTTTATGGCGAGGGATATCGTCCAGACGCTTCCGTTCTTTACTTCCACGCCGACGTTCATCACGAGTGACGTGATCGTGGAGAGCTTTATCGATGCGAAATGGGCCACTACGGACACGCCTGTTGACGTTGTAATCAAAGTGAAGTACCCGTTCAGCCTCAACGAACCGGCGGAGCCTGGGCTCTTTTTCGATGTTGGAAGCGAGTGCAGCACGTTCATAGTAAATATGGCCGATGGCGGCGCGCCGATCACTGTAAGAGGAGTTGTTGTTGAAACCGGTCCGAATTACAGTATTGAAGAGGCTCGCTTCACATATAGCTTCACAAATACCGACGGCGCCGGCGAATCGCATAGACCAACGTTCACGGCGCTCACAGGCTGGGGCGAGATTATGCCGGGGCCAATTACTGGAAGCGTATTTCCGATGCCGCGCATCAGGATCAGCAACTATCTAACGAACCTTACCCTTGATCCGACGACTATGCATCAGGGATTTATATATACTATCACTGATGTTATGAAGCAGATTCCGAACGATCCTCCGTATATGCAGGATCCGACATTCTGCATCTCGGGTAATCATGTAAACGAATTTCCGCCTGGCAGAGAGTTCTATGTGATCGAAGCCGCTGGCGGAAACGACGGCACATATCATGTGCTGTCATCAAGCTACAACGCTGGTACCGGTAATACCGAGATAATTATTGTGGAGAAGATCCAATCTGCGGTCGTCAGTGGCAAGATTATCTACTACATCACCGATGAAATCGTCGCGAACATCTACGATGGCAGGCAGCACTATCTTGGCTTGTCGGTTGTTTATGAGAGACTTATCAGCGGCGAAACGAGCTGGGTCGAGGCGACGGACTCGATTATTCTTCCGATTGTGCAGCGGAGCTCGAACAACGTTCACAGCTATCTCGCCTTTGACGAATCGTATTCGCTTAGCCACGGAACAGGGGCTGTCGAATTCAACATGCTCGGCATTCTTGGTGTAAGCTCAACGCTCGACTATAAGAGCGACATCAACTCCGACGGCAGAGTGGATATCGGCGGCGCGGTTTATCCGAACCCGCACACACTTTCGATACCGCTTCGAAATACGCTTAACCCACTGACAACCTGGCCGACATCGCAGCCAATGTACGGATGGCACGATCAGATTCCAGGTGTACCTCAGTATATGATCGGGCAAGTGCCCGTGCCCTATGTTGCGGATCGCGGCATTTACAATTCCTGGGCACTGGTCACTGAGACGCTCGGTGGAACGATTACGCCGAGAACAAGAAACATAGCCGTTGATACCCAGGAAATAATGGTGGGCGGCAGGCGAAGTTCTACTGGAATCGTGACGCAGCCTCCGTTCGCAGTGGATGCATTCGTCGATCCGCTGCTCGGCACGGCAAGCCAGACCTACATTTTACAGAGCTTCGTGTCCGGCGGTGACGAGCCGTATACGTATCTTTGGGAAGTGTTCTATAACAATGGGGGAACCTGGGAGCAGATTTTCCTGAACGAGGGCCAGGAGAATATGGCACAGAGCTACTTCACGCCAGATTTCGATGCCATGGATGAGTTTACAGGCGGCACGATACCTCAGATCGAAGGTGAATACAGAATTGACCTGACGGTGGCCGATTCGAGCGGCGTCAATATACCGATCACTGACACGCAGTACATTCGAATCCTCGACCTTGAGCTTTACGCACAGCTCTTTGTGAATCCGCCTGCCGGAACGTTCGATCAAAGCCTCGATTTCTGGGTGTACGTGGACGGCGGAAGGCCGCCATATACCTTAATGATCGATTTCGGCGACGGTACGCCTATCCTGACCCGTACCGACGTTACTGATCAGCTCGCGTTCTTCACTCATTCCTATTCAGGTCCCATAGCGGGTACATACAACGCCAAGATCGAGGTCATAGATGATAGCGGCGCATACGTGGGAGGCGTGTCCACCGGGCATGGTGCGGTAGCTGACGGCACGAATAACTACGACGAGGAAGTCGCAGTCGGCGACAGGATTCCTCTCAATATAAGCTTGATGGCTACACCTGTGAGCGGTGTCGACGCCTTCCCTGTTCAGGTTCATTACGCGGTTGGGGGCGGCGTGAAGGGCGCAGGATTCTTCGGCGATGCAGCCGGCGGGTATGTGGTCGGTTTGGTTCTGTTGAATGACGACGGTGTTCTTGTCGATTCGTGGAACGGCACCGGCGCCAACACCTTCGGTGCGGATGGATTACCCGACACGAGCACGATTGCGAGCAGGCCTCCTATCATCCATCCTCCGGGATTATCAGGCGACCCGTTGACTTCTTTTGCAAACGCCGACAGGCCGATTACCTTGTTTGTGCCCGGCTCGGGTAAGTACTACCTGCAGGCTGTCGTGCTAGACGGTGACTTCGAGCTGGCCTTCAATCAGGTCGTGATTTACTCGGAGGGATACGTCGCACCTGCTGTATACGACGGGCTTGGTACGCCAAGGGTGAGATACACGCTTGAGCCTGAAGATCCGACAGACGGAGGCAGCGATCTTGTTGAAAAGCCGCTTCATGCGGTCAGGCTCTGGGTGGATCCGCTTTACGACCCGTATGCGGGTACTTACCCGGACAGTCACAGCAACGATGTTCGCCTGCTGGAGACCGACCTCCAGATTCTCGGCGAGCTCTTCACGGTTGATCCGAATTCGAATATCTTCTTCTCCAGCGACTTCAGTCCGGTGGAAGATCCGCTTGAAGCGCATAAATACGATATCTCCCTTGTCTCAGATCCCAGTTCTTACCAGGACGAGGACTTACAGGATTTCTACGACACTTACACCTTCGGCAGAATAAACATCAATACTGCTCCTGAGGAAGTTCTTGCCGCGGTGTTTATGAATATCGTTGTCGAGCGGGCGTACTACTACACGGACAATCCTGCTGATTCTGACTATTGGAAGAACGGACAACGCAACTACGCGGCCGATGTGATGATTTCCTATAGCGAAGCCCGTTCGCTCGCAAGAGCGGTTGTCGACTACCGCAACAGCTACTACGATGCTCAGATGCCTGCGGTGCCTGGTTATGGCAACTTCGACCTCGGCACGGATAACATACGCGTGAGTCACTTGCCTGTGATAGGTCCTTGGGACGGTGCAAACCCGCACGAGTATGAGAACGACGACCGCGATGCCGACTTACCAACATTCGATGACGGCGATGTTGATAACATGTACGACAACTATTCCGGCAACTACTACAACCTTGATGACGGCGCGTACAAGTTCTATGCGCCAAGTGACATTGCATATGTCAGAGAGCAGTTTACCGGCGAAACCGATGAGGACTATGCCAAGTATCTTAACTATGTAATGGATAACTCAGGTTCGGATACTGATCTCGGCTTTGATGCACGCTACTACTTTACCTACAACGAAAATACCGAAACGATCGAGGGTGCCCGCAATCGCATGGCGGTGATCAGAAATTCAGACAGTGAAGGCAACGAGCATGTGGCGTTCAGCTTCATACCCAACCCTCCGTTCCAGAGCGCATACGACCTCTGGAAAGTCGTTGGTTCTGCGGAGGACTTCGTTCTGCTCGATCCTGATCCGCAGGACTTCTCGATCGATCCGAATACCGGGCGTCCGGACTATGATGAATCATCCATGGATACGATAGGCGACGACGACATCGGAAACGTGAGGACGTTCAGCGGTCCCTCGGTGTTCCGCTATGTCGAGCGCTGGGTACCGGGCGACGGCACCGAACATTCAGTCAAGGGTCGCTACGAAGTTGTGATGAACTACCTTGCGGATATCGAACCTTACATTACGACGAGAAGCTACGTCTTCAGAATTGAGGGCAAGGGCGTCATTCCCACATCCGGTTCTGGAGCAGGAAACGCCTTCCAGACTGGAAGGACAAGCCGTGACAGGAACGTTCTGGCTATTGTGGATGTAGGTCCGCTTGGTACCAGCCCCGAGCCCGGCATGTTAGACTTCTTCGGAATGGATGTTTCGAGACGCCTCACTCACAAGGTTATTTACAGGCAGGATGTAAGAATGGATGAGGGAGGCTTCTAGAAAGTCTCCCGCGAAGTGATTTTTTAACGAAAACTAAGGAAACGGGGAATCTTTGGATTCTCCGTTTTTTTGTCCCTAAATTACATTTCTATCCGAGCGGTCTTGACATGAAAGCTCGATATACTTACAATAACTCCGTTTATTTCGAGGAGTGTTGTTTTCTGGTCTTATGGCATGTTTATGTGCCATAAACATTATTTAGGGATAGCGTAACAACTGGGCATTAGGAGGAATTTGCCGTGAATCGTAAAAGATTTGCGCGGCACATCGGTCGTGTGCTGACGAGTGTATCGTTTGTAAGCATGCTGCTGGTAGTGTTCGCTTTTTCGGCATTTGCTGGCCAAATAGCGGATGTTTCCGTTAAGGGTCTTCCCGACCGCGACCTGGTCATTTTCAGGGCGGACAAGGATATGACACAGCCTGATATGGTGGTTCAAAAGCTTCTGCCTACGAGGTTGGAAGCCGTATTTATGAACTACTCGACGGCTGACATTGACACATCGGCTTTGAAATCCGGTCTAGTCAACAATGTACAGCTTATTCCCCAGGATGATCGGGTTGTTGTGATTATTCAACTTGATCACCAGGGAAAAGCGAATCCGGAGATGTTCCGTTGGAGCACCCCTCGCACAGGGATTTGCGTTCTTGAAGTCTTCCATCCGACTTCGGATCGTTCTACTCTTTCAGACTCCGTTTTTCCATCCACATCCGCTCCGGCTGCATCTGCTCCGGCGGAAGTGGAAGCACCAAGCTCTGAAGATACAGAGATTGCCGCGGTTCCGAGGATTCCCGAACCGGTATCGAGAATCAATTCCATTACATTCGACAAGGATACCAACACGATCATCGCGAGCTTGAGCGCGGGTGTTGAGCCTGTTGTGAAACAGGGAAAATTCCCGCCTTCGCTGACGGTTCAGTTCCCCGGCGCAGCCCTTGCTAGCGGTGTCCCGACCTTTGTCGCGAAGTACCACGAACGGATACTGCATATCACAACTCGTGAAGTTACTCGAGCAAGCGGGATCGTGGAGATGAGCGAGATTTTGATCGTTTTCACAAAAGGTCCCGATGCTAAATACACCCTCGATTTATTGGACGGCGGTACGCGTGTTGAGATCGCACTTACCAACATCGAGAAGCCGAAGCTTGTGGAAGAATCTCCTGTACCCGACGAGGCGGTCTCTGAAGTTCCGGAAGTTGCAGTTGAGCCTGAGACGACCATCGAGACACCTGTCGAAGTGATCGCTGAAGTGCCAACTGTGGAAACCGAGACTCCGGGATTCGAGGAATCGGTCGTAGTGACGCCTGTTTCGGGAAGGGTGCTCAGCGCAGTGTACAATCCTGATGCGCAGACTCTCGATATCATTACAGACAAGCCCTCCACCGTCACAGCGAAGCGCGAGAACTTCCCTCCGGGTTACACGATCCTTGTGGATCTCGCTCCTTCCGATGATCTTCCGACCACGATTGCGAAATTCAAGCCTGGAATGCAGTGGATTTCTGCAAGCGGGTACACTGTTGACGGAAGCGAACATACAAGATTCGTAGTGCAGTTCGCTAACAGCGTCAACTGGACGCTCGGTTCATTGAGCGACTCAGACGATGGGTGCGGGCACACGATTCACTTCAACGATGCTATGGAATCTCCGTCCTCCGAGATTTCAGTATCAGCTCCTGAAGAAGCTGCTGTTGAAGAGGCCGAAGCACCTTCGGTTGAAGATCTTTTTGTTATCCCGGACGAATCTGCTCCGACCGATGAATATCTGGCTGCGGGAGACAGTTCGTCTCTGAGCGCTCCTACCATGGACGAGATTGCTGGTGGCGACACTCGCGGGTCCGATAACGAAACCAACAAAGAAGAGGAATACGACGAGTTTCCCCAGTACGACATCGAGGAGTTCTCAGAAAGAGGAGGAACATATGTTCTTCCTGAAATGGAAGGTATGAAAGACCAGCTTTCCGATGTTCTTGTTACGCTTCCGCGCGGGATCTCCCTGTATTCCGCACTTGATATTATGAGCCAGGTTTCGGGAATAAGCATTATTCTCGATCCTTACTGGAATCAGCCTCCAACAGGCGCAGGCCCGAATAATCGCGCTCCACTCGACACTCTCGGTCCGGGGCAAGGCTTCGGCGGAGGAGCTGGTTTCCGTGAGGCGGGTGCATTTAACCCGATTACATACGAGCAGGGCCTTGCTGTCCAGGGCAACTTTGTTGATGTTCCTTTCGATGTTGCTCTTAAGCTCCTTCTCGATAGCAACAATCTCAGGAAGAAGATCTATCGAGACGAGAGTGACCCATATTCAAAGCCCATCGTTTTCGTCACGAGCCGTGAGAGAATCGAGCACGAGCTCAAGGGAGCGAATGAGGTGGAGCTGTACCAGCTTCATTACGCAGACCCAAATCAGATCGTACAGATTCTTCTGAACCTTGACATCCTCCCCAGCGTTAATGTTGGATATTACACGTACCAGGGCCGTGGCTCCGGAGGCTATGGCGGTGGCAGTTCCGGAGGCTATGGCGGCAGCGGCGGCTACGGTAGCGGTGGTAGTGGTTCTGGCGGCAGTGGCGGTGGAAGCTACAGGTCGTTCAATGTTCCCGGTGGCGATATCGCTCAGTCCTACTTCGCTGGCGGGCCCACGCAGGGCGGCGGCGGCAGTGTCGGCCAGGGCGGCAGCGGCGGTGGACGCAGTGGCGCTGGTGGCGGTGCCGGTGGTGGTGGCACCGGTGGTGTTGGAGGTGCCGGTGGTGCAGGCGGTGCAATCCCGCTCGCTACTGCGAAGAGCGGATTAATTATTATGCGCGGCACGCGTGAAACGCTTGAGCTTGCAAAAGACATCATCCGCAAGGTTGACAAACCTCCGAAACAGGCGAGTCTCAAAGTCACAATCTATACAGTCACCGAAAGCCCGCAGGTTGTTTACGGGCTCGTTAGCGGCTCGGCCAACAAGGATCGTACCTTCTGGGATTATGCAGGCGGTTCGCTCAGCCTGATTGTCCCGCCCAAGGGAGGCATTATTCCTGCGGACAACTATACCGTTGCCTTTGAAGCCCTTCAGACCGAACGCAAGGCAAAGGTGATCAACCAGACCGAAATCGCGGTCATTGATGGATTACCTGCAAATATCGAATTTTCAAGAACCCGCGGTAATTTCCGTACCCAGGTTACATTCGACGCGAACGGAAATGCTTTCCGCACAGGTACGTTTGACGAGATTACAGCGGATACGAGCCTTGACTTCCTGCCGCAGATCGACGACTTTGGGCGTATCACGCTCCAGTTCTCCCCTGATGTGACCGTATTCGACGGTCCGCCTCAGGTTGCTGATGACGGACAAGGCGGAGATGTAACATTCCAGCCGACAACGACAACAACTCTTGACACGGTACTTCGCCTGCAGGATGGCGAGACGGCGCTCATCGGCGGTCTTATGATTGAGACTGCGAGTGATGACGTCGAGAAGGTACCGATTCTGGGTGATCTTCCCTTTATCGGCGCCATCTTCTCGCATCACCAGAAGAGCCGCGAGACGAGCTACATCTTCGTGACAATCACGGCTACGATCATCGATGATAAGTAGTCCGGCTCGTTGGCCGACCCTTGCATTTGTTTGGAACAAGTTAGTCGGTTAAGGGTCAGACTGGATGAGCAGGTAACTGCATAGGAGGTAGCGGGTTTGGCGATTCGCAAGAAAGCGTTAAAGGTGATGGATATCGGGCTTGACCTGACGAGCGACGAGTTGCGCGTGATCGGGTTGTCCCGACACGGCAAGGAATACGTGCTGGAGAAGTTCGCTATTGGCCCAATCCCAAGCTCCGTTTTTGCAGCAGGAAAAGTAGCTGAGCCAAGGGAGCTTGCAGCGAAAATCGGAGAAATCTGTACTGCCAATGGCATTAGGCCGAAGCGTGCGATGGTGTCGCTTTCAGGTAAGGCGGCAATAACTCGAATTGTCGAGCTCCCCAAGATGGGGTTTGCTCAGACACGTCAGGCAATAGATCTTCAGATCAACCAGTACGTGCCGTTCCCGCCGGGCGATACCGTATACCAATTCAAGACCCTTCCTCCCTCGGCAGGCTCGAATCCTGCGATGCAGGAAGTGCTTCTTGTGGCAACGCGCAGGAGTACGGTGGACAGCCTGATTCAAACTCTGCGGTTTCTCAAAGTGGAGCCGGGCGGCATCAAGATTACGAGTCTTGCCGCAAGCAGGCTGATTCTCCCAAGACTTGAAGGATATACGCAGACAGCGTGTTTCATTGATATTCGCGATTCGGTAACCGACCTGTCCTTCTTCTTGAACGGTAACTTCCGGCTGTCACGGCCTATCGAGCTTGGATACAACAGCATCATCGCAAAAGTATCACAAGCTCTCAGCGTCAGTAATGCTGAAGCCGAGGAGCACCTGAGGAACGAGCCGGTTGACTTGGCCTTGCCGGAGGAAGAAGTTGATGAAACCGAAGACAACCGGATGCGGGAAGCACTGCTTCCAATCTTCAGCAATTTCATCAGCGAGCTGATTAGAAGTGTACGGTATTACGAATCTCAGGCGCAGAGGAGCGACAGAGTAGGCAAGCTGTTTGTCTACGGCAATGTTCAGATTTTCAAGAACCTTGACCGCTACATCGAGCAGCAGACCGGCCTTGAGGTGAGCATCCTTTCTGTTACAAGCCTGGTGACAACGTTGCAGGGCGTCTATTCTCTTGAGCTTCTGCGCGAGCATGCCGAGAAGCTTGTCGTGAGCGCTGGGCTCGCTGCAGACCTTGTCGGCAAAGGCAAGCCGGAACTCAACCTGATGCCACAGAGCTATTACCTCAAGCAGCGCGCTTGGGGTGTTGTTGCCGGAGGCGTTGTCATGCTCTTGATAATGCTCATGGTATTCTGGTATCAGCTCGGTAGGCTCGATGCAAGAATCGGCGATCAGGAGAAGCAGTTAACGAAGCTACAGCAGGAAGAAATGAAATGGAAGGGCGATGCTGAAAGATACGAGCAGGTCAAGCAGGAAATTTCCGAGAACATTCCGAAGATAAACCAGGTTTTCAACCTTGTAAAAGAGCAAC
Organism: bacterium; assembly: GCA_021158185.1. GTDB lineage: Bacteria > 4484-113 > 4484-113 > JAGGVC01 > JAGGVC01 > JAGGVC01. Next base: position 23,677 of record JAGGVC010000062.1, read on the forward strand.
CCATCTGGCCGCCTCTTCTTGCTGAGCTCGGTGCGGTTACGCCTGACACTGTGTACCTTGATGAAGTTACATTCAATGCCAGCGATTACTTGATTTCCGTTCATGGCTACGCTGTATCGAGATGGGACATCATGCTTTACTGCCTGTCCATCGACCATTCAAACCTATTTGTTATGGGCGAAATTACAGAGTCCGAGATGGGTGAGGGTGGAGAAGGCGGTGGTGGCGGCGGCAGCGGCAGAGCAAGTCAGGCAACAATGGGAGGCGGCGATGTTGGCGTCGGAGCAAAGATTCCCGGCGCTGGTGGCGTCAATTCCACTGGCCTGCAAAGCATAGTTGATTCTGCAAGCCGTATGCCTATGGATGAATTCCGTCCGCCCAGATGGACGGGAAGGCCGGGACATAACATAGATGATTTCTTTGGCCCTCCGCCCTGGGAGCGGCGACCATCGAAATGGGAGTTTGATATCACGATTAATGTCCAAAAAGAAGGCAAGCAGCAGCCAGAAGCCGTAGCACCGCTTGATAGGTGGCAGGAGGTGGTGGATGATGTCATCAACACGTAGGCAACAACCGCCGGCCAAGGGGGGCAAACAGCCTGAAACGGGGCCGCGCGTACCCGTCTTTACACCTCAGATTATGGGAATCGTGTTTCTTGTTCTCATCATCGTCGCAGGTGTGGTTTTTTACAAGGGTTTCTATGAGAAGAAGGTTCAGGAGATTGCAAGCCTTGAAGACCAGATCGGCAAGCAGAAACAGAACAACGATACTTACAAGCGCAAGGCGGAAATGCTGCCGAACGCGCAAACCGTCAGAGCCATAATGGACGAGAAGCTTGAGGAAGTTCAGCCGATGTTCATTATGGACCAGGACGAGATGAGGGAGTTTCTGTTCTACACATTTCCAGATGTTCTTGTTCGGTCGAACATCAACCCGTATGGAATAATCATCGATTTCGAATGGAATTATACTCTGCCTTGGTGGTACGATACTCCGTTCGAGACGATACCCGACTGGTCGCCTCCGGATGAAGGGCCGTCGCTTTTCACCTGGACGTATAAGAGCCGTAATGAAGACGAGAAAGAACCTGACCCTGAGTCAATTGAGCCCTTCGGACAACCGGACACCTTCATTCAAGCTTTGACGATTCATCTTGAAGAGGTTCCGCTGACGTACGAGCAATTGAAGCGCTTTATTTCGAACCTTCAGAAGCTTTTTGGCGGCAAACTCTATACGGTGCACTGTTTCAGGAATGATTCGGGAGAGATCAGCGGTTTCCTTCGAGTTATTACTTTGTACGAGATGGACATTTCAATCTATATGATGAACCCGACAGCAGGCGCTAGCGGGGATATGCCCGAAGGCATGCCCGGCAGCGAGACCTGCTGATAATGGAGGTGCTTTGATATGCAGGGAATAATGCAGAATAGGTGGGTAGTAGGCCTTCTGATATTTGCCATAATCGCTCTGATTTACACATTCACGAGCGGCGGCTTCAGCGGCGGTGGATCGCCTGACATTATGAGTGTGGCGGATATCGAGGCTTACAAACAAGAAGCGGGAATAACAGGCGGAACGACTTCCAGGACTCCCGAAGAAACACCTAGCGAAGACACGCAAGCTGCGCCTGCAATGTCCGGTACTGGCGGGGAAGTCAGCGTTGTTACTGCTGCGGGAATGGGCGAGGTTTCCACAAAGCCCGTCAAGCCAGAGGCTGGTGCAGATGGCAAGGATCAGGTTAAGAAGCCTCCGACAACTACTGATGGCGGCGGGATTAACCAGAGCCTGCTTGCATTTCGCGAGCTTGATGCAAAGGAAATAATCAGGAACAAATACGACGAGCTTGAGGGTCATGTTACCGAACCCGAGAACTTTGCTGAAGATATCGGGCGAGTCGATCCGATGACATTCGTCAGCGACTTCTTCCCGGAGGAACTTCGTCCTCCTCGTTCAGGTGAAACCAACGACGAGGAGATGTGGAAGTTCATTGAAGAAGCGGTTGGCTACGATGTTCTCAACGGGATTCGAATTTCCGTTCACGAAGTTATAAACATGGGAAACAGCAGCATGGTGATCGCGATTATTGAAGGTAGACCAATATCGATGGTGGAAGGCCAGTCGGTAGGTTCCCAAGGGGTCTTGATAACGGCTTCATCGATAGAAAGAACGAAGGTAGTGTTTACACTATCCTTCCGGGGCCAGTATGCCCAGGTTTCGACAACTCGTACTTTCATTTCTCGCGATTATTAGGTTGATGAATAGCTGATTGATTATCCGCCCGGGGTGACCCGGGCGGGTTTTTTTGAGGGAAGAAGCATTGGGGCTAAGCGAACTTGCATTTAATTTTCTGACGACGGTTTGGGGCAGGTTGCAGATTCTCTGGTCGGAGCCTGCACGACAGCTTACACACTGGGGCTGGGAGCATCAGGCTTACTATCTTCTTTTCCCCGAAATATCGCTTCTCGTCGGTGTTGCCGTCATTTTGCTCGTTGACGTATTTCTCGGCAGGAAGGCGTTTAACATTATCATCTGGATTGCGATTGTAGCGCTTTTCTCGAACTTCCTGATGACCCTTCACCTGATGTATATGACCAGCCGTTTTTTCAGCTACGGCCTGGGGCTTTGGTGGGGACAACTGGAAACGATTGATCCTTATGCACTCTTTTTCAAGCAGCTTATGGACTGGGGGGACATTCTCCTCCTGCTCGTTTTGTTCAGATACCCGCTGATCAAGCGCTTCCGAAGCGAGTTCATAATCCTGATTCTATCGGCGACCATCGCTTTCGATCTGATGGTAGGCTCAAGCGATCTTCTTGCCATCTATGTCATGACCGAGTTTGGCAGCATAATGCTGTATCTGCTTGCTGCATTCCATAAAGATAAGCTCAAGAGTCTGGAGGGCGGTCTTAAGTACTTTATTACAGGGGCCGCATCATCGGCTGCGATGCTGTTCGGAATAAGCTACATTTACGGCATTGTGGGTTCTACGAATATTTACGAGATCAAGATTAGGATGATGTCGATTTACCCGGATCATCCGCTGGTATTATTCGCGATGGTTTTGATCATTGTCGGAGTGGGGTACAAGATCGGCGTTGCTCCGTTCCACCTCTGGGCACCGGATGCTTACGAGGGCGCGCCTACTCCGGCCACGGCGTTCATAAGTGTTTTCCCGAAGATGGCTGGATTCGCCGTGCTTATGCGGATATACCTCGTGGCTTTTGCGCCCGTGGCACAGGTGTGGCTGCCGCTATTCGTTATAATGGCGATTTTGACTATGTTTGTCGGGAACATAATGGCCCTAACTCAGACCAGCTTCAAGCGTCTGATGGCATATAGCGGGATCGCGCAGATGGGGTATGTATTGATCGGGGTGATATGCGCCGGGCTGGCCGGCCCGAACGAAGCCGCGACGAGCAACGGCTTCTGGGCGGCGATGTATTACCTGCTGATATATATGTTTATGAACCTCGGCGCTTTCATCATCGGAATGATGAACGAAGTGTCGGGTGGGAGCGATCATCTCGATACTTTTAATGGCTTCCACCAGCGATCACCGTTCCTGTCGTTCTTTATGACGATTTGTCTCCTTGCCTTGACCGGAATTCCGCCGACTGCAGGATTCATCGCGAAATTCGTCATTTTCGTAAGTGCGGTAGATTATATAACTAGATATCCAGCCATGTTCCTGCTCGTACTAATGGCAATAATCAACACCGTTATTGCGGTCTATTATTACGTCGGCATTATCAAGCGCATATATCTTCTCAAACCACTGCGCACGGAGCTCGCGCGCCCGTTCACACCGATTTTCTTCCAGCGGGTGGCGGTGCTCGTGCCTGCGCTCGCAAGCCTTGTACTCGGCATCTTTTACATAGATGCGCCGATGAATTATGTAAAAGGCGCCTGGTTTATGACGTACTACACAACGATCGCCTAGCTTGGTGCTAAAATCCGTTCGTGGCACAGGGGAAACAGGCGGGCAAAGCGAAACCAGGCAGAGATGCTGCTAGTGCAGGCAGTATCTTGAATCCGACTTTCATTCTAAGCTTGATCTACGCGGCAATTTTCATTATCGCACCGCTCTTTCTTGGCACGGTTGCAGGATCGGCAAGGATAGATTATCTTTCATTCATCATACTTCCCCTGCTTGCGTCCTTCCTGATATTCCGTAATTTGACGATTGTAAGGGGTGCTTCCGCGGCAGTCCTGGGGCTTTGGCTCGTCTACTACATTCTGGGTGGCATTTTTGGAGAGTATCCATTTTTGTCCACAGTCGAGTTCCTAAAATTCTCGTGCTGGGTCTCGGTATTTGCATTGACGCTCATCGCCCTCGAATACATAAAGGCGAGCGTTCTCGTGCGGATTGCGGCGCTTGCAGGCGTTTTGCCCTCTCTTTGGGGGTTCTTTCTATTTATCGGACATGATCCCTCATCCGGAGAGTATATCGGGCTTTCGGGCACCTTCGGCCTTCACAATCCGTTCGCTGGATTCCTGCTTCTTACGATTCCGCTTGCTGCATATTGCGTCTGGGAAAGCAGGTCGCGCCAGTGGGAAAGGTTGGTATGGCCGGTGGTGCTTATTATCGAGGTTGCTGCATTTATCCTCACGAAAAGCAGGGCGGGATGGATTGTTGCATTCATAGTACTCCTCGCATTCGGGTTCATGAGTCTTTCCAAGACGAGATTTGCGTCATTCCCAAGGATCGCCGGCTGGATTGTGTCCGTTTTCGTTGTCATCTCAATCTCTGCGTTCGTTCTTAAACCCGCAGGGCTTGTTGAGCATTTCGGGAGCATTTTCAACAGCCTTGATTACTCCGTCCAGGGCAGGTTAACATACTGGGAAGGAGGGCTTGCAATTTTCCGCGACAATCCTGTGTTCGGTACCGGACCCGGCACATTCGCTAATGCATATACGCGCTACCAGCCCGATTTCATCTATTACTCAACCGATCCGCACAGCTATGTAATTCGCGTGTTGAGCGGACAGGGAATTGTCGGCGCGGTATTTCTCGCAACATTGCTCATCCTTTTTGCAGGGCTTTTTTCGCGCTGGCGCGCAAATGATTCGACGGGGCTTGCAACGGTGTGCGCGTTGTCGGCAGCAGGATGTGCGCTCCATTCCGGGCTCGATTTCGATCTCACTTATGCGCCAAACGCGTGGATTCTGATGGCGATTCTTGCGCTTGCCGCGCATTTCGGCAGAGCGAGCGAGGAAGCATTTCCAGCTTTGCCGGCGAGGGTCTATCCCTCGCTCAGGATTTTTTCTGCGAACGTTATAGTGGCAGGCAGCCTTGTTTTCGCCTGGGGAGTGGGTGTTTTGTATGCAAACGCGCCGTTTCTCAGCTTTGAGGCGCGCGCGGGCAGCGATTCAGTTTCAAAGGCGGCCCTGGATGCGCCATTCAAGTACTCGCCCCTTCTCAGCCGAAGGTTCGAGGAGATTATGTACAGCCAAACCGATCAGGCATCTCGCAGTGCCCTGCTCTCCGAACTTGCTACGCGCGTGAAGCTCTTCAATGAAGCATCGCCTAAGGTTGCATCAGCGCATTATCTTGCCGCGCTAATCGCCGGAATAATTCCTTCGAGCGGTATCGATTTGGAAAAGGAATTACGTGCAGCGGTCGAGCTTGATCCGAGCAACTATCTTGAATATCACGCATCGCTTGCTAAGTACCTTGATGACGCGGGGCGCGAAAAGGAAGCGTACGGTGTCCTCAAAGAATGCTTGACCGTTTATATTCACGTTGACGAGCCCATTCATCCCAGACACTACCGTCCCGACTGGCAGTCGCGCAACCCGCTCTTGCTTATGATGTGGAGGAAGCTTTCACACTATGAACAAGTATTCGGGGACCCTGAAATAGCGGCTGATTATGCGGAAATTGCCCAGAGAATCGAGGAATATATTGCTGCACGTGAATAATGCCTCGAAGCATTTTAGGATTTTGATTAACCATTCATCTTGAACCGGAATAACGCAGTTCAAGGACTGTTCGCAGACTTCTCTATCGAGCGAATGACATTTCCTGCCAGCGAACCGGAACATCGTTGATGGCGGTTATCGTCGTACCGGGCTTTCTCGATCTTCTGCCTTCGAGAACGCTCAAAAGAGCCCGCGCAGTGTCGAGCGATGTAATGACTGGGATGTTATGTTCCACAGCGGAGCGTCTGATCTTAAGCCCGTCCACCTCTGCGGCTTTGTTGTCGCTTATCGTGTTGACTACAAGCTTGAACGCACCGCTTTCCACGTGATCTGCGATGTGCGGTCTGCCTTCATGTAACTTCTTTACCGCTTCGGCTGGAATTCCTGCCTCGTTAAGAATCCGCGCCGTACCTTCAGTTGCATAGACCTTCGTGCCAAGGAATGCAAGCCGCCTTGCTACGGACAACCCGTCGTCTTTATCCGTATCTGCGAGCGTGATAAGTACGCCGAGCCCTTCCACATTTTCAGGGATAGGAATTCCTGCTGCCGCCATCGCTTTTGCGAGTGCGGTTGGGTAGTCGCGCGCGATGCCCATTACTTCGCCTGTGCTCTTCATTTCCGGCCCCAGCCCGACATCGACCTCCTGCATCTTTGAGAAGCTGAACACAGGAGCCTTGACAGCTACGAGGTCCTGCGGAGGATAAAGCCCCGCCTCGATTCCCGGAAGCTCCGCGAGTCTTCCGCCCATCACGGCGTGCATAGCCATAGGGATGAGGGGAAGACCGGTTACCTTCGAGATAAACGGCACGGTTCGGCTTGCACGCGGATTAACTTCAAGCACATATAGCTTTCCGGCGCTCAGTACGAACTGGATGTTGATCATCCCGCGGGCGTTGATGCGGCGCGCGATCGCGGTGCTCATCTCGACGATGCGATCGATAAAGCTCTGGCTCACGCTCTGAGGCGGGTACACGGCCATTGAATCGCCGCTGTGCACACCTGCGCGCTCGATGTGCTCCATAACTCCGGGAATGATGACCGTTTCGCCGTCGCTTACGAGATCGATTTCAAGTTCGATGCCGGGATGGTACTGGTCGATCAGGAGAGGGTGGTTGCGGAATGCGTAGCGGTTGCGAAGAATGTAATTGCGCATTCCCTCGCTTGAGTAAATAATCTCCATCGCGCGGCCGCCGAGGACGAAACTCGGGCGTACGAGCACGGGGTATTTCAACTCGTTGCCAAGTTCAGGCGCTGCATCGTAATCGGTCGTGGTGATCCCGATTGGACGCAGGATTCCGAGTTCCCCCATCAGTGCGTCGAAGAGCTTGCGGTCCTCCGTAACCTCTATGCTGCCCGCAGTGGTTCCGAGTATATTCACGCCATGTTGCCACAGAGGAATCGCTAGGTTGATGGAAGTCTGTCCGCCAAACTGGGCGACGACACCGAGAGGTTTTATCTGGGCAATGATGTCCAAAACACTTTCAGTAGTCAATGGCTCGAAGAACAGCGCGTCCGACAGATCGAAGTCTGTGGATACGGTCTCAGGATTGTTGTTGACGATGACAGCTTCGTATCCCATTTTTGTGAGCGCCATAAGAGCGTGTGTAATGCAGTAATCGAATTCGATTCCCTGACCTATTCTAATCGCACCCCCGCCCAGAACCAACACTCGTCGATTCAGTCCGTTGGCAGATTCTATGGCCTTCAGATCGCCGGTTTTTTCGAAAGTCGCGTAATAATACGGGCTGCTGGCTTCGAATTCTGCCGCGCAAGTATCAACTTCCTTGTAGACGGCTTGAATCGGCACATCCTGATTCATCCTCAGATTATTGACCTCATCCTCGGACTTCGAGATCATTCCGCCTATCATGCAATCTGTCAGGCCAAGCCGTTTCCAGTGATTCAAGTGTGCACGCGTGAGTTCGGGTTCTTGTTCTTCTTCGGATTCAGTTGATACTTTGTTGTTGAAAAGACTCATCTGAGCTTCGTCATCGCGGTCGGCATAAATGCTCCGAGCAAGTATTTCCTCACCGATAAGCTCATTGAAGTGGTTTATAAAGAACGGGTCGATGTAGGTGAGCTTAGAAAGGTCGTACGGATCCCAGCCACGGTAAAGCGCCTCGAAAATTGCGAATATCCTGCCGTCGGTCGGCACAGAAAGGAAGCTACGCAGATCTTCGTCCAAGAAATGTGCGAAATGTTGCGTTCTGAAGCTGACGAGTTTCACTTCGAGTGCGGAAAGTGCCTTCAGAAAAGCACCCTTGAATGTGCGGTCGATGCTCATCACTTCGCCGGTTGCTTTCATCTGGGTGCCGAGCGTTTTGTTTGCGTCGTGGAACTTGTCGAAAGGCCACCGCGGTATTTTGACCACAACATAATCGAGTGCAGGCTCGAAACTTGCTTTCGTTTTTCCCGTTACTGCGTTTGTGATTTCATCGAGGTTGAGCCCGAGCGCGATCTTCGCGGCCGCGCGCGCGATCGGATAGCCTGTCGCTTTGCTTGCGAGAGCGCTCGATCTGCTGACGCGCGGATTCACCTCGATCACGTAATAACGCAGATCCTTTGGCGAGAGAGCAAACTGCACGTTGCACCCGCCGCATATCTTCAGCTTTCGGATGATGGCTAATGAAGCCGAGCGCAGCATCTGATACTCGCGGTCGGTGAGCGTAAGGCTCGGCGCGACGACCATAGAATCGCCCGTATGAACGCCCATCGCATCGAGGTTTTCCATGTTGCAAACGGTTATGCAGTTGTCCGCAGCGTCTCGCATAACCTCGTATTCCACTTCCTTCCAGCCCACTACGCATTCCTCGATCAGGATCTGCGACGTCCTGCTGGCGATGATGCCCGTTGAGACGATGTGTCTGAATTCACCGAAGTTGTAGGCAATACCACCGCCCGATCCGCCCAGTGTGTACGCAGGGCGGATGATGAGAGGGAAGCCCAATTTGTCTGCGAACTCAAGCGACTCTTCCATCGAGGTCGCAATTGTGCTCGCAGGAATCGGCATATCTATCGCCTGCATCGTTTTCTTGAAAAGCTCTCGGTCCTCAGCCTGCTTGATGCTTTCGAATGTTGTTCCGAGAAGGTTAATACCGTACTTTTGCGGGATGCCCGCTTCCCAGATTTCAACCGCAAGGTTCAGCCCAGTCTGACCGCCGAGAGTGGGGAGGATTCCATCGGGCTTCTCGCGCGCGATAATCGCCTCGATGTGCGCGGCGTCCATCGGCTCGATGTAGACGCGGTCGGCGGTATCGACATCTGTCATGATCGTCGCGGGATTGCTGTTGATGAGGACGACCTCGACGCCTTCTTCTCTCAGTGCGCGGCAGGCCTGGCTTCCGGCATAGTCGAACTCTGCGGCCTGGCCTATTACGATAGGCCCGCTGCCGATTACCATCACCTTCTTGATGTTGGCATTACGCGGCATAAGGCGGCTTCCAGATTAACTCCATATCATACCGGATTATAACACTCACGTCACTGCACGGCTAAACCAAAGGCTTTGCGAGTTAATTATCGGATAATTTCCGCCTGTCTCACTCAGGTTTTGCACGGTCGCCGACCTGCACGACGCCTTCACCGGTCTGCACCGCTCCATTAACGAGCCTGCACAGCACATAGTCGTCTGTTATTTCGACTACTTCCAGGCGCGCCACGGCCGTTTCTTTCACAGCCAGCACCTCGCCCGTAAGCTCGTTTATGATATTTTTCGCCTTCATCACGACGAGAATCTGTCCGGGCGAGAGCGCAAGGGCCTTATTCGGCGCAACATATATGTCGTCATCGTCAATTGCAACGATCTGCAGGGAACAAACAGGTGTTATAGAGCCGTACTTCCGGTCGAAGTTACGCTCGGCAAAGTTGCGAAGGAGTCTGATATGCCGTTTCTGACCTTCATCGATGTACTGGGCGTACGTTTCTTCGAGGAAACCGATGCGCTCTTCCATTTCTTCAAGCCTGCCCATCGCCGCGAGAACGATCATTTCGTTCCAGATAATCACTTGCTCGCGTGCGTCCTTTAGTTCATCGGGGCGATAGGCTTCATTGAACTTTACAAGCGCCTGCTCGAATTTCCCGCGCTGTGCAAGCTCCCATCCTTCCTGGTATGTCGGATTTATGAAATCTCCGGCGTAGCAAATAATAACAGTCGTGATGGTTTCACGCCAGGGGGTGAGAAGCCGTTTGAGTTCCTCGATCGCATCGCTGATCACCCAGGCTTCCATCGCCGAATCGAGATAGGTCGTGCCCTCGTTGTCGAAGTTCCTGTTGGAGTAATCGCCCGATCCCGTGCCGGCATAGAGCACACCGCCAGTTTCTATGTCCACGAGCTTTACTTCTAGGCTCGCGTGACTCCATTGCTCGACCACCCATACTTGTTTATAAACCGGCACACGCTCGGTGTAGTATTTCGTCTCGTAGGCGCCTTTTTCCTTGTTCCAGACCTTCTTTTCCTTCTGTATTTGCCTGTAGTAATCAACGACCCTTTCCTGGTAGCGCTCGCTGTCGCTTGAAATCGAGCTTGCACTTCCAACAACGATTGCATCCACGCCGAGTAGCATGCCCACTTCCTTGGCTGTAGCGGGATCGGCGAACCCGCTTGTCTGAAACCGCTGCTCGCTTAGTACATGCTCCATTTCGGTTCGGCTTACGACCTCGATATAGCCTTCTTGCGCGATCGCGGCAAGGAGCTGGTTCATAAGCGATTCAGAAAGCGCCTTGTCATCGCCATTGACTGTAAACGGCATCACAGCGATCCGGTGAACCGAGGCGTTGTAGTACGCGGGTACGCTCACTTGGGTGACCGGCCACGGCTTAGCCCATTTTTCTGTGGTGATGTCGGCTCGTGCAGTGCCTCCGTTCGCTATAACCGCAAGCACTGATGCTGCGAATATCGCAAAGAAGAATCTTGCGTTTGGCTTCAGTAATCTCGATGCAGCGTACAAAAAATGCGCATCTACCTGACGACGTGCGGGCATGGCATTACCTCCAACAGTAATTATACGTCAAAACCCGCAATCCCGCCTTCCGGGCTGCAAACGGCGTTGTGATTCCAGGATTCCGAAGGATGTCGCGTTGTTCTTAAATCACCGTATCAGACTTTGCTGACAAAGGGATTGTTCTGCTATCGCCATTCGGGTGGCCTAGTAATAACATGTCCATCTTTCTTGACAATCCTGTCTGGCAGCAGGCTTTTCTTAAGGTGGCGCCCTGTAATATGCAGGCAAGGCTGCTGCTGCATCTTTAAGTTGTTCTGAATGACGATTTGGGGGAAATACAGTAATTACCTTCTTGTTTGGGAATAGAACAGGGATTCTCTTTACGCAGTTCGATAGATCGCTGTCTGCCGAAACCAGCATTGCTGTATCGTATTTGTCTTCAAACGCATCAGCCAGCATTTCCACCGCGATATTCACATCGGTCATTTTCTCTCGTGGGACGTTATCCTCTTTTCCGCATCGGTAGCATGTCCTCGATTCGAACTGGTATTTGCCTTCTATAACCATCAAATTCGGCAATGTTTGAAGAGCCTCGATGAATGTGTTTTGCCTTACCACCTTATCGTGCGGAGCCTTTATTCTGGCTGTGAAATACTTTGTCGATGCTAGCTTCTGGTGTTTCAGAAGCATTTGCTTTGCGAGTTGCGGAATATCTAGCCAGTAGTAGCACTTCCAGTTCTTGCTTTTCAGCCCAAAGTAAAGATTGAAGCCATCGATATACGCTATGATACGTTCCCGGATTCCGTGTGTTGACATTTTACCAATCCTAAGGTAGAATTCCATTGCTACACCGCCTAGGTTAGTAGCCTAGGCCCTACGTCCCGGGGTTTTCCCTGGGACGTTCCACTTTATTATGCCATAACTTGCTTCGGCAATGACCGCTTCCTGGATCTCAATGCCATAGTCCAAAAGATGCGCGCCTAATCCCTCGTGTTTGAGTATGTCCAATTCCATCTGCCAGGCGAAAGGAAATTCATCCCCGATTTGCACTTGAGCTACATTGCGGGTATCATGATTATTGCGAGGGGGGCAGGCGGTCGCGGTGGGCTTGTCCCCGCTGAGGAAAGTCCGGACACCGCAGGGCAGGAAGCCTGGTAACGCCAGGGCGGAGTGATCCGACGGAATGCGCCACAGAAAATAACAGCCCGCCCTTTGTGCGGGGCGGCAACGCCGAGCCGTGCAAAATTTAGGTTGATACCGCGGGCAACGGTGAAACAGTGCGGTAAGAGCGCACTAGCCGGTCGGGTAACCGGTCGGCTTGGGCAACCCCTTCCGGTGCAAGGCAAAAAGGGAACGCTATCAGGTGGCCCGCCGAGTTCCCGAGTGGCTGCTTGAGGCGCGGGGAGACCCGCGTCCCAGATAGATGGCCGTCTATAACAGAATCCGGCTTATGCCCCCCTCGCACTGTTTTTTTGTCAGCTTCCATAGCCTGATTCAGTTCATGATTCATGCCGCGATTAATGCGCGCAGTAAACGCGCTTCACCCCCCGCGATGTGTGCGCGCGCGGAACGAGCGTTATGCCGCGCTTTTGGGCGCGATCGCGTGTAAATGAAAAGCGCGCCTGGCTGGATTCGAACCAGCGGCCTACAGCTCCGGAGGCTGTCGCTCTATCCACTGAGCTACAGGCGCACGCGAGTAAATCTTATCACACAACTTCAGGTTCACTGATGCCAAGTTAGCTCTGCATTATTGGGATGCGCATCAGTCGTGCAAGACGGTGTTTTAAGCTGCTAACCGCCGACGATCAGGACATCGCCTTCATCCGATTTGAAGTCGAACTTCCCGCTTGAAATAAGTTCGAGGACCGCAAGGAAAGTGACTACGAGGTCGAGAAGGCTCGGCTGCTCGCTCAGAATGTCGGACAGGCGGCGTCCGCTCGTTGCGATCATTCGATCCGCGAGAAGATCCTCGATCGCTTCCTCTATCGGGCGCGCCGCATTTGTGATCTCGATCGCGTCGTCCTTCCGCTCGGTCAGCACCTTTTCAAATGTCTGCATCAGGTCGAAAAGCGACACTTCCTTCAAGCTCAATACGAGCTGATCCTCGAAGTCGCGCTTGACGCCGCCAGGCAGGTACTTGCTCATTTCGCCCAGCTTCGCTTCGAATTCCTGCGCGATATTCTGGAAACTCGCATACACCGTAAGCCTGTCCACGAGATCGCGCGTCATTTCGTCGAGCGATTCCTCTTCGGCGGCTTCATCTGCTTCATCGCCCTCGGCTGACGCCGGAAGGAGCATCCTGCTCTTAATTTCCAGAAGCGTGCTCGCAAGCACGAGGAAGCTGTAACCCTCGTCAAGCTCCGACAGTTTGTGTTTCTCGACGTACGCTATGAACTGGTCGCATATCACCCTTACATCTATCTTAGCAAGGTCCATCTCGTTTCTTCTTACGAGCTTCAGAAGCAGGTCGAGGGGGCCTGTGAATTCGATATTCTCAAGATGTATTTCGAGTGTCATACTGCAACCCAGTTTATAAATTCATTAAACCAGACTGCCTGGACTTGGTAGAGCGCCTGAAGCGCGATCCTCAGTGGCGGCCCGCCGAGCGGCGGGAACGGAATAATGAGCATAAGGATGATGATCCCGATTCCGTATGGTTCGATGCTGTTGTATGCCCGCATCGCCTTGAAAGAGAGAAAGCTAGATACAACACGGCTTCCGTCTAGCGGGGGGACCGGAACGAGGTTGAAAGTGGCGAGGAGCAAATTGAGAAAGAACATTGCCTGGATCATCGTTTCTATGCCGGGAAAAGCGATCCAGCCTCTTTCGTTAAGCGCAGTGAGCATCAGGCTGAGTATTACGAGAAGGATATTCGTGGCAGGGCCTGCCAATGCGACCCAGAACAGTCCTTTTCGCAGGTTCCTGAACTTGCGCGGGTTGATCGGTACGGGCTTTGCCCATCCGATTCCGTAACCGGTCGTGAGAACGATGATCAGAAATATTGTGCCGACGACGTCCATATGCGGCAGCGGATTGAGCGTGAGCCGTCCGGCCTTTTTTGCAGTATCGTCGCCGAAAAGGTACGCGACATAGCCGTGCGCCACTTCGTGGAGAATGATGGCGGCGAGGAAAACGAACGCCAGAATAATGCAATCCCAAAAATCCCAAATCTGCATAACTTAACTTTGCCCTGCGGACGCACGATTGTATCACCTGAAGCACCGAAATCCTGTTCGCATATTACCTTCAAGGCTTGTTTTGCGAGCGCACTAAAACGGTTGCCGCTCGTCTGCAAGCTGATGTTAGAATAGGTGCGTGGAGTCTATAGCGATCAGGTTTGCTTCGCTGTTTCTTCTGGTTATCACGGCGGCTGGATGGTTTTTTGTAACGAAATGGATCGTTGGTGCAATACTAGGTATTGCCGATGAGGTTCGCTTGTCCAAAGACGATGCAGCCGCGCGCGAACTCGAAGATTGCCTGCAAGAAACCAGTGATGATGCGGATAAACCGGTTATTTTTGGCGAAGCAGATGAAGATACTGATAATGATCGCGCGTACAAGGAAAAACCCCGCGACGATGAGATAGGCGGTGGAATCCCTGACGCTCCGAGTGATGATACTCTCAGGCGCAGGATCTACACACTTGCCAGGTTTTATTCCTTGGCGTGGTTCGGTATTTTCATTACATTCGCTGCGGCGCTTCTTGCGGTATTGAATGTTTTAATCGCAATTCCGCTCGTATTGATAGGGATTCTTGCGGTGATGGCGCAGATATCTTGCGGCGCGTTCTCAATATTCTCGTCGTGGTATCCGTCCGGGCATCCTGTCAATCGGCTGCTGCGTAGAGCATTCATCGTGGCTCTCGTTCTCGGTATCGCTTATCCCGTACTGGTCCTTGTAATCGCACGAGTCGTGATAAGCCTTCACAATGGATAATGCGATGGTGGTTGAATGAAAAACCGATTGCTGATGTAATGATTCTCTCCGCTCTGAAAATGCCGGACGCATGCTTCGAATGGCGATTTCCGCGATGAGCAATCAAGGAAGGCATTTTCGATCTCATCACGTTCAACGACAGCCTGGAGCATAAGTTCAAACCCGCCGAGCAGATCAAAATCGCCCACAAACAGCTAGACCGGGGGGGGATTGTGAGCGTCAACGTGCCGAATTGCGATTCACAGCTTTCTCGCTTCAATCCCGATTTCTGGTACGATCCGCCGTATCGCCTGTGGGGATTCGGGCGCACCACGCTGAAAAAGCTACTTGAGAATGCAGGATTCGAAGTTGTGAGGATTGAAAGCGGACATTTTTATATCGGGCAGCTATGGTGTTTTGCCCGAAAGCCCGGATAGCCTCTTTGCCAAGGACTGGATTTCTGCATCGAGCAGTGCTTCCAGAAAAAATATCAGGGGTG
The DNA here is from genome assembly GCA_021158185.1 of bacterium. GTDB lineage: Bacteria > 4484-113 > 4484-113 > JAGGVC01 > JAGGVC01 > JAGGVC01. The sequence goes on from JAGGVC010000062.1 coordinate 38,953, forward strand.
AGGGGATTTCCGATTTTCCAGTGATAATCAAAGGATTCCGATGGGTTCCTGGTTTTTTCTGTTGAATCCCGGAAGATTTTTTCACGGACGACTTGACAAATCGCAATCTTCCCGGTAAATTATAAAGTGATCGGTCAAGCCGATCAGTCTAAAAACAGGTGACTTTTTATGATTTGCATCACAGGGAGGTGGTGTGTCGGCGATTCCCAGGTATCCTGCGGGGTAGTTTGTCGTTAACGTTGTGTACGTTTACAAGTGTTTAGTATTGTAATTTACTTTGATTATCAAGGAGGATAATCGATGTCTATTCTGAGAATTAATCAGAACATTATTGCTCTTAACGCGAACAGAGCGTTGCGCGTTATTTCGAGCGACATTGCGAAATCCCTCGAGCGATTGTCAAGCGGCTTGCGAATTAACCGAGCTGCTGACGACGCCGCGGGGCTGTCGATCAGTGAAAACTTGAGGGCGCAGATTCGCGGCCTCAACCGTGCAAGTCAGAATGCACTTGACGGCATTTCGTTGATCCAGACCGCTGAAGGAGCTCTGAGCGAGACAAGCTCAATCCTTCAGCGTATACGCGAGCTGGCGGTTCAGGCTGCAAACGGCTCGCTTACCTCGAACGACCGTATCAGCATTCAGTCTGAGGTTGATCAGATGATCAACGAGATCGACAGAATTGCCGAGACAACCGAGTTCAACACGAGAAAACTTCTCGACGGTACTCTCGGCGCGCTGATATCTTCCGACGATCCCACGCAGGTTCGTGCGGCGGTAATCGGTAATGTTGGCAAGGGTGGAAACTTTACGCTTCAGCTCAACACCATCGACGCCGGACAGCTTCAGGTTCAAAAATCGGATGTTTTTGCGACCATTCAGAGTGAAGACGCTGTAGGAATGGTCAACTACCTCGATACGATTACACTCGATGCGACCTTTGCTCCGGCTTCGAGCCAGGGATACGGAAACACCGGCATCATCCAGATCAGCCCGACACCCGACACGGGCGGTGAGACGGCTGTGGCGAACGGTCCTGCAACGCTGCAGATCGTCAGCCTTGTCGATGCTGGAACCAGTGCTGTTTCGGTCAACAATCTCATCCAGGCCTACGAGATCACCGAGGGCGTCGATTCTGTAACCTTCAGTTTCGTTGACCAAGCGGGCACAGCTCATGCAGTCACGACCATGATTACGACCGGCCAGACGCTTGCAGGGCTTATGACCTCGATTGCTCTCGCGGCTACTGCTGCCTCGCCCGGCACGGTAACCTTCACAGCGAGGGCCGATGGTTCGTTCTCGATTTCGGGAGGCGGCATCAACATCGGTTCGCCTACGAAACTGGAATTCAACGATGTTGACGGAAGTGGAAGCAAGCTCCTTTTGAGTATTCATGGTGGATTGACCAACATGTTCCACAGTCTCGCTGTCGGTACGATCCAGAACCTTGGAGGTACGGTTGCGTTCTCCATCAACGGTGGAAGTGTGCAACAGATCGGTAATGCTGCCACAACCGGCACCTTTGATGTACGTTTTGACTACATCGGCACACGCGATGTTGTGAGCGTGGCCTTTACGCCGCCCGCAGGATCATCGCTGGGAGGCACGGGCCTTGTGAACGATGTGATCGCGTTTGCAAACGCTGCTGGTTCGATTGCTTCCGACAACTCTCCGCTCAGGTTCGAGCTGACGGACATGGTGTCGGTAGTTGGTGGAAACGTTGTAGGGACCACGATCAATGCCAATGGTGTCACGAGCCAGGATTCCCTGACGATTTCGCTGACGGCAACAGGTGCCGCGAGCGCTCACACGATCACGATCCTCATGGATCCGACTGAGACGATGTCGGCATTAGCGGGCCGCATCTCCGTTGCAATGCAGAACGACTCGGTACTGCTTTCGGTCAACGGTGGAGCGTTCATTGCAGGAGATTTCGTGGTTTCGATAACCTCTGCCGGCACTCTGTACATCGAGGACACCGCCGGTGTTGACGTCGTCAGCCAGTTCCACGCTATTCGCTTCAGCGATGCGGACAACAGCGGAAGTGAATTCCATGTTTCAGCCGCAGTCGCTACCGGTGTCTCGCTTGCAACGAACGTTTTCTACTCCGCTGCAGCGTACACCGTAACGAACGCCGCAGGAACAACCTACGCCGGCGCTGTCCAGGGCGGTGGACGTCTCTACTCGATCGGCGACGCCAACGCGGGAGGTTTCTTCGGCAGGCTGGATGTCACGACGACATCGCTTGCCGGCTCGTCCAATGTCGGAACGGTCGATAACATAATCTTCAACCGTCTGAGCGTACGCGCGCAGACCGACGCGATCGCCGTTGCGTACAACACCGACGGCAACCAGTTCCAGGAATTCCAGAACGTACGTCAGGTTTCGAATCCCAATTCCAATGGGACAATCTACCTTTCCGCGATAACAAACAGAACCTACGCTCTTTTCACGTTCAACAACCAGGCGTACACGAGTATTTCATCCGCCGGCGGAACTCGTCAGGCCGCGATCACAGCGGCAATCACGGGCGGCAGAATCGCTGATGGTTCCGGCAACAATGTCTTCAGCGTCGGTGCCACGGTGAACTACAGCGGTAGTCTCATACCCGCTTTGCAGGGAATCGAAATCAGCTTTGACGGTTTCCTTACGAGCGGTGAAACTGCGACCTTCAACACAAGCACCAACAACGTTCTGACTGCCGACCAGCAAAATACTCTTGCGAGCATTAACCGTTTCCAGGATTTCGGCGTGTTCCAAGGCAGGTCGAACCTTCAGTTCACGGTGTACGTTAAGGGCTACGGAAGTGCGACGGTGAACATCACGTCGAATGACACTCTCGAGGATCTCGCTGGTAAGGTCAGCCTTGCGATCTTTGATGCTGACAGATCTTCCGATCTGAACATCGAAACTTCGATCGACTTCTTCCAGCCGCCTGACATCGTTCACGTCAACACTGTGGGTCTCGCCAAGGGCACACTTTCAATCACTACGCCTATTCCGGGACTTAATTTGGTGTTCAGCGGAGACGAGAGCTTCCTCAACGCGATGAGCCTGATCGAGGTTCAGCTCTCGGAAGCACCGATTTATTCGGTCGCGGCCTACAACGTTGAGACCGGCAATCTGATCGCCACACAGAAGATCAACGCTGGAAGGGTTCAGGGGTTGCTTGGGGGTCTCGAGATTTATCTCGACACGTCCGGCGGTATGAAGCTCGATCCGGATCCTCCTGTCAACAACACAAACTCGACTACGAGCAACAGCCCGTACATGCTTGCAAACGAGCGTCCGGAACTCTCGCTTGCTGCAACTGCAAAGAGGCTCTTCCTGCACGTTGCACCGCGCGACTTCGTGCTTCAGATCGGCGCGAACCAGGGCCAGACGATCAGCAGCTACATCTCCGACTTAAGGTCAGAGGCGTTGGGTGTCAAGGGGCTTCTCGTTGTTGATAGTGAGTATGCTGAGGAATCCATCACGATTGTTGATCAGGCGATCAGACGAGTGAGTTCGGAGCGAGGCCGTCTCGGATCAATCCAGAACCGTCTCGAGATCACCATTCGCAATCTCGATGTTGCGGCGGAGAACCTGGTATCCAGTGAGAGCCGCATCCGCGATGTCGATGTTGCAGCGGAGACGCTCAACAGCACCAGGAATCAGATCAAGCTGCAGGCTGCTATTGCCGCTCTTGCTCAGGCCAACCAGCTGCCTCAGGCGGTGCTTCAGCTTCTGAGATAATTTCGAGAAAAGCCTTTCCGCTTGGCGGATTATCTCAAGGCTTATGTACTGCTTAGGTGGAGGTTGATTACTAAATGGTTGGGAATAGTGGAATAAGTGCTGTAACGGTTCCGGCCGCCGGGTTAAACTCCGGCGGCCAGAGCCGTCCACTTCCCCCCTTGAAAGCTACATCTCCCGAAAGGCAGCAGTCTCCGCAACCTGTGCCTGCACCGGTGAAGCTGGGCAAGAAAAGCGAAGCGCGACCGAAGATGGAGAAGCTCGAGACATTTAAGCTCGAGGAATTCATCGAGCGTATTTCGCAGGAAGATATGTCCAGTTTTCTGAGCAAGATCAATATGTCTACCAACCTGTTCGCCATAGATCGGGACATCCGGTACGATGAACAGATCAGGTGGTACAGAATTGTGATACGCAATACGGAAACCGGCAGGATTATCCGAAAAATTCCCCCGTGGGATTTGAGTGGAATTGTGGAGCACATTAGCTCCCAGGTGGGGAAGCAATTTAACTTTGTAGTTTGAATTGGCAAACTGCAATATTGCAAATGCTTATACAGGCCCGTCGCTTACCGGCGGGCCTGTTGCTTTCTATTGTTGTGAACAGGATTGACTCAAATCGAAGCGTCTTTTGCCGATAATACTGGGGAGTAGTAAAGGTGGTGTTCGCCTATGGGCTCCATGCCCGGCATTTATTTTGCCGGCCTGAACAGCGGCATTCAATGGGACACTTTGATCGACGAGCTCGTATCGATTGAGCACAGAAAAGTTGATTTTCTGGTAGATCGCCGAGATCAGCTCGTCTTTGAACGCTCAACTTCGCTTGAGGTAAACCAGAGGCTTGCATATCTTGACGGTGCACTGGCAAAGCTCAAGCTCGAAAGTACGTTTCTTTCCAAAACCGTATTATCGAGTGATCCGACCAGGCTGAGTGCTGCTGCCAGCACGGATGCAACGGAAGGCTCCTACCAGATTTCGATCGAACAACTCGCCCGCGCAAGCACCGCCCAGAGCGGCTTAAACGGCCAGATTATTTCGGTCGGCGCTTATCTTGGAGCCGGCAACACCGCAGGCGTGACGGATCTGACCCCCGGAGTTGGGTACGAACAGGTAAGGGCGCTGCCTGAGACGCTGATGAACGATCTCGTTCAGGCGTCGAACATAACGGCAGGCGATACGATTACGGTTACAGGTACAGACGGCGATGGCAATCCGGTTAACGAAACATACACGTTCAACGGTGATGAGACGGACACGATGGAGAGGTTCGCACAGTTCCTCATCCAGGCGTTCAGTGGGACCGCGACCGTAACTATCGGCTTCTCAGGCGAAATCATTGTTGCGCAATCATCCGGCGCAGGTACGCTTTCCTTCGATTCCAGCACCAACCTTGTATTCAACGACAACGATTTCTCTGGCTCAACCTTGAATTTCGGAACAGGCGTGAGCTACACAGATGGAACCGGAAACGGTTACGGTTCAACCGGGCCTTTCTATGTTATGGGGACAGGGGTACATGAGCTTTCATTCACGGAAGGCCTGCCGGGATATGTCATATCATCCTCGAACCTGAGTCAGGTCGATACGCTCGAAAACCTTGGCGTGACCGATTTCACTTTGTCGATCGATCCGGATTCAAGCGGCAGCCAGTCTGCGGTCAATGTCACATCGATTGACGGAAAAACTACAATCCGCGGGCTTGTCGATATCATCAACGTTACCGTACCAGATGTCACTGCCTATCTAGATGCAGCGGGCAAGCTCGTCATTCAGACGAACGAGGGCGGGAGTGATATGGGCGTCACTACGGCATTGGGTGGAATAACGGACATACTCTTTGGCGCGAACATCTCGCTCGATACGGAAACGCCCGATTCCGTGAACAGTTTTGGCTCTACAACGAACACAAACGAACATACCGTTGTCGACCGCTACGCAAGCGAGCAGGGCGTCTCAATGACGCAGAAGGCGATATTCGGTACCGAGGGCTCGTCCATTACGAATCTGATCGGCGGGTTTGCGATTGAAGGCGGCGCCGGCGATATTTTCACCGAGGGCGTGGCAGTCGTCAAAACCGGCATTTCAAGCGAGCTCAATACCGATCCTGCAATATACACACGGCTTTTCGGCGCAAGAGGTATATCGAGCGCAACGAGCACAACATCGCCACCGCTCGATGTTTCAGCCAATCTCGATTCCGCAGGATTCGACACTGCCGTGACCGCCGGTACGTTTACAATCAACGGAGTTACTTTCAATATCGGCGCAACGGACAACATTAAAGTTCAGGATCTGATGGCGCAGGTCAATTCGTCGAGTGCGGGCGTCGTTATGGAGTATGACGGAGCTAATGATCGTTTCGTAATTCGCAATGTGGATTACGGCCCCGATTCCATCACAATAGGCGGCGGCGGCGACACGAGCAACTTCCTTTTCTCCGCCGGGCTTCGCACAGAAGTCGGGTCGGCGTTGCTTTCAGGCAGGAACAAGGGCGCGGTGACATCAGACTCACCGCTCTCGACTGCCGGATTCGATACGACCCCGACCACGGGCACGTTCACGATCAACGGCGTGAGCATATACATTGACAGCTCGACGGATTCGCTGAAGGATGTGATTGACAAGATCAACCGCAGCGGGGCGCGGGTGACTGCAAGCTACTCATCGGCCACTGACACATTCTCGCTTGTCCAGAAGCTCGACGAGAACACGACCGATAATTACATTCGCGTCGGGGGCGCCCTGGACACATCGAACTTGCTGTCTGCGGTCAGATTGACTTCAACACCAACCGTTGAAACCGAGATAGGGAGCAAGCGACTGGATGCGCAATTCACTATTGATGGCGTGTCATACGCGCGTCCGACAAACAGTCCCAGCGATATTATCGGAGGTGTGGATTTCAAGCTTCTCGGTGTCACAACGGGCAACATAACTCTGACGATAGAGAGCGACAAGGAAACGGCGGAAGATGCTCTCGTGGGTTTCATCGTAGAATGGAATAAGACGATGGAATTCCTTAATCCCAGTCCGCTCACCGTGGATGATAAGCGCAGGATGATAGAGCTTACAACCGATGAGATGAACCAGATGTCGTTTTCCGAGGTAGATCAATATAACGAAGAGCGCCAAGCGCTGCTCAAGCGCGATTTCATAGCTAATGATCGCACAATCAGACGCACGGTCGACAGGATGCGGGGGCTTTTGACGGGGATTGTAAGCAACAGCGGGCGCTACAACTCGCTTGCATCCATGGGAATTGAAACTTCAGGGGGCGGCGATGCAGCCACTGCGATTGAAAGCAGGGGACGCCTCATAGAAAATACAACGGACGAAGATATTATCAGGACCCTCTTGAGGAGCAACCAGGATCTCCAGGATGCGTTCGATGATCACATGGGGGATATTCACACGCTATTTGCAAATGCACTCACGAGCACTGCGAAAATAGAGGGCAATAAGAACCTCAATGCCGGCGTGACGCTTCTGAATACTCTTAGGTTTGATATAGGTGACGGCACGAATTTGGCGCGGATCGAAATTGATGCCGGATATCATACGATGAGCGCGGTCGGACTTGCAATCAGCGAGCAGCTCTCTGACGGTGGTATCAGCAATATCTCGGTCACGTTTGGAAACAGCTACAACCTGATTCTGACCAACGCGCTCGATGATGGCGCGCGCGCACAGATACTCCTGCAAGATTACAGTGAGGGTACGCAGTCAGTCTCAAGCGAGCTCGGGCTTCTCTCCGGAAGCTACTACGGAGATGACCCGATTGTTGCGGGCGGCGTGAGTGTAAGGACTCGCAACTACATCGATGAAACCACGACGGTGGGCGGAATCCTGTTTGAACGAACGCGAAGCGGAGGAGCGTTTGACAGGCGAATCAGCGATTTAAACGATGCAATCGAGCGCGGCGAGGAATCGGTGGAACGCTACGAAGATAGATTGCGTCGCGAGTATGCCGCGCTTGAGACAATGCTGACACAGTACCAATCGCAGGGGCAATTCCTGCAGCAATATCTGGCTGAACAGCAGAACGAGTCGGAGTAGTTCGAGCACAGGCTAGTAATCGCGGTCATCAAACCACGGTATCTATTCAGTTCATTTCGTTGCGCGGAAGCCTCATTGCTGTTAGAATATTATTCCTGAAAGCCGAAGTGGCGGAATGGCAGACGCGTCAGGTTCAGGACCTGGTGAGGGCAACCTCGTGGGGGTTCGAATCCCCCCTTCGGCATTCTGAGCATTCGTGCGCGCGCGTTAACCCCGCTCTTCATGTTTAATTCGAGCCTGCCGTGCGCGCGATGTTGCAGGAAAATGTTCAAATAATGCTCTGGGATGAAACATTGCGCGCCAAATTTCCATCTCAATGAGGGGCAGCATACCGAACTGGTAGAATGATACATCCTTTGAGGATTCCATTTGCGGAACCTGTCGCGCATACACTTTTTCTGGCTGGTGGTGTGGTGGAGGATATTGGGAGAAGAGAGTCAGGTTTGAATATGAAGCATTATTCGTTCATTTTCGTTCTTATGCTGTGCATTCTGCTTGTCGTCGGCTGCAACCCGAAGGGGGAGCAAATCGAGCCTGAGGAATATACGGTCGCGCTCGGCAGCATCCGCGAGGCGGTGATATGTGACGGGACAATTGAACCGTTGACCTCGGTCGAGATCAAAAGCAAGGCTTCGGGTATTCTCGAATTCCGCGGGTTCGTAGAGGGAGACGTCGTTCACGCGGGCGACTTGATGTACCGGCTCGATAAAAGCCTGATACAGCAGAGCGTTACCCGGGCGAGGGCATCGCTAAAGATTGCCAGGGCACAGCTTGAGCTCGCGAAACGCGATCAGACAAGGGACGAGCGCGCCCAGCTAGAAAACACTATAGAGCAGGTCAGGATAGATGTCGCGGACGCAGAGGATCGCTATGAGCGAATAAAGGAACTCTACAGTCGTGAATACGCGACCCAGCAGGAACTCGACGATGCCGAGGCGGCGCTTGAACGGGCGAAGCTCAGGCTCGATCTTGCATTGAAGCGGCTTGAGGAGTCCGACGCTGGGGGTGAAAAAGAAAATATTGATGTCGCACAGGCGCGGGTTACACTTGCGGATGCAGATCTCAAGAACGCGCTCGAGGAGCTTTCCGAAACGGAGATCATCGCCCCGTTTACGGGCGTCCTGATTTCACAGGATGTGGAGGTCGGCGATACGATCACAAGTGCGACGCGCGGCGCGGCGTCCGGATCGGTACTCGGCGTGCTTGCAGATCTTTCGCACGTTTACCTTCGCGGCTACGTGGACGAGAGCGACATCGGGCGTGTTTCGGTAGGTATGCAGGCGGAAGTAAACGTGAATTCCTATCCCGGAATAAGCATTCCCGGTAATCTCGCCAGGATTTTCCCAAAAGCCGAGGATATGCAGGGAGTAACGACATTCAAAGTGGATATTGAGCTGTCGGGCGGAGGATTCGTCACAAAGCAGATGGCTGCAATCGGCATTGGTGATGGAAAGGCTGATGGCGATAATGATAACGTAAGTGCGGGCGTTGACGGGAAGGATGAAGATGAAGCGGAAGCCGCAGATGAAAGCGATGCATCTGTAGAGGAGGATGCATCTGAAGATGCGGAAAACTCGGCTTC
>JAGGVC010000010.1 GCA_021158185.1 bacterium
GCACGGTTGCGAAATGCCCGGCCTCGGACTGCTACCTGCAGAGGCTTTATCTCGATTTGAGGAAGTACTACCTGAGCGTAATGGCGCGCGCAGGCTTGTCGCTGGTGGAAAAGACAGCTTGAAGCATTGGGGTAACCTGGAAATGCGAATATAAGACAGGCTGCTGCCGCGCCGCGCCCCTACTCCACACTGATTGCGTAAGCTTCTTCCATCCTCGTTGGGATTGCGGCTCCGTCAGTGTGCCTGAACTCGATCTCCGCCTTGTACATCCGTTTGCTGAATTCAGCGTACACTTTGAACCGGGAGAATTCGCCCGCAGGTAGATCGTCTCTGTCCAGCGTTCCAGTGGCCGTCGTAATAAGCCTGCCGCTGATGTCGTAGTAATTGACCACAACTTCAATACCCTTAAGCGTCTTATCCGAAAGATTCAGTACTTCGCCTTCGGCTGCGATCTGGCGTCCTTCCATGACCATCTTCCGCCTGTCGCTTCTGTGCGAGCGCACCGTGGACGAGACACCCCATTCGAACTCGACAAGCTCAAGCTGTTGGAACGGCGCGTGCAGGTCGTCGAACGGCCCGGTCGCATAATCATCGCCGCGCTCGGCTGCAAGTTCGTCCGAATCCTCCGCTTCTTCATCAGCATCCCCGATCTCATAAAAGCCGTATTTTTCCCGATAATCATCTTCCGCCTCGGCTTCTTCGTCGCCTTCGATGATCGAATCTCCGGGCTCGCCGACTTTCCCTTCGCCTGCAACGCCGGGCGCAACTGCCTCGCCCGAATCAATGGGTACGATCGGGTCGGCGGGTCCGGGTATCACGCGATGCATGGTTCTATCGGCTGCAGGAGCGACACCGGGATCAGCGTCGATTTGCATTGTCGGCGCGTAGATGTAGACGTACCAGACATAAACCAATGCTGCGATGATGAGCAGGAGAAAGAAAAAGCCGCAGCCGGACGTGCGCCTTGCGGGTGCTTCGGACGGCTTTTCGGCTTCAGGTTTCTCTGCGGGCGGCGGCGCTGGCAGAGGCTTCTCCACACGTGGCGGAGCACCTGCCGTTGATGGTCCGGGCACCGCTTCCGCCGTTCTCACCCTTATCGGCGCGCCGCACTCCGAGCAGTAGTGGTCGTAGTAGTCGGTATCGAGCCTGCTTCGAACAGGGGTTCCGCAATTCTCGCAGAACTTGTCGGTCTCGTTCAACGCATATCCGCACTGAGAGCAATACTTCGCCATTTATCTCACCCCTTACATAAGATGCGCGCCCTAGGTCGCTTGATGGAATCCGCGCGCTACCTGAAGTAGGGCGTCATCCGCTTCGCATTCGCAGAGAGCAACGCCCGTCCCCGGCCAACCGTCTCATACACCGATTCCGGCAACTCCATCCGCAAGTCCGAAAGGAATCGCCCGCAGGCGATTGTAGCATCATACGGCATCACAGCGCAATCGACCGCGGTAAGCACACCTCGGACTGCAGTTTTGAAGGTTGTCGGTTGTATTGCCGGGCTGGTAAGCGGTAGAATATGATGTTACATCCGCTCAGGCGGAAGGGCGGATATTCGATCTGACTGTGAGTGATGCATATGCTGCGCTGGCTTTACTTTACTCTTGCCTGTACGGCCACGGCGTGGGGGCTGGCGGGCTGGGCCAGCCACTTTCTTATGCCAGCACACGTTCTCTACGTAATCAGTCTGTCGGCAGGCATCGTCTTCGGCCTCATCGTTACTTTGATTCCCTGGGGGAGGAGCCTGGGGAAGATTGCTTTGTTTGCGCTATGGCCTCTCGGAGTAACAACGATATTCTTCAATACCACCGGCACATTCGATTTCGCGGACGTCAGTTACGTTGGGCTTCTCAATTTCGAATTCGCGCTCACATGGGGAGGTATACTCTGGGCGGTCATAGTCTTCTGGCCGAGAAAAATGCCGGTATTTGCTCCGCGCAAGCCAGGCGCAATTCCATCCTGGCAAATAAGACCCGATGAACAATTCGCCGAGCCGGCCTACTTTCTTCCGGATAAAATGGATGATCTCGCTTCGCACAAGCTACCCGCCAATGAAAGGTTTTTCGATGATGAGCCTGCGAGCGATGCGATTTCAATTGGCGACGAAAAAGAAAAAGAGTGGATTGCGCTTAACAGAGCTATCGAACACGAAATCCCTTCAGAGAATACATTCACGGAACCGCTTGATCTGACCGATGCACTTAAATCCCTGGAAGAATAAGCTCTCAGGGCGCGCCCTCAACAAAGAAAAATGGCTTGTGCGTACGCCATAAAGATTAAGAAGAACTTAGTATAAAGGCGCTGTACGCGCAAAAAAAAGGGGCCCCGAAGGGCCCCTTAAAAGTCTCAGCAGCTAAGATACTTACGGTCCGGTGATTTCGCCGGTTTGTGTGACTTGCAGTGTACCGACATTCGGAACATCCAAATCGCAGGTGAATGTCTGCCCGCCGTTGGTGAATGTAAGGTCAAGTCCCGCGCGACCATCGAAATCGGTAATGTCGTTGCCCGTAAAGCGGCTGTCAAGGAATCCGCCACCTGAAAGAGCGTCAAGGTCGCCGTACTCGCCATTCTGAGCATACCAGGCCGCTTCCGCACTACGAATCGTGGAAAGAACACCTTCCGCAAAGCTCTGCATCGCCGCGTTGCGAGTCGAAATCAACGTAGGAACGGCGATTGCTGCAATGATACCGATGATCGCCACAACGATCATCAACTCGATAAGAGTGAAGCCCTTTGAAGTCCTCATTTAAAAATACCTCCAGAAATAATTCAACAGTCAAGGTAATTATACCTGCGAAAAATGGGTTTTCATCCCTTTTAGGAATAAAACCCCTTGGAAATATAATCCACACAGATAAAGGAAAAAAGCGCGAAAACGTTCGCTTGTAACATCTGTAGAAATTGTTCAATGGGCCATGTCACGCAGGATCGCAATCATCTTGAAAAGTGGTAACAAGAGAGCTATTACAATCCCTCCCACAAGCACTCCCATAACGGAAATCATTATCGGTTCAAGCAGGCTGGTCAGTGCTTTGACCATGGACTCAACCTCAGCGTCATAGAAATCGGCAACCTTGTTCAGCATTTCATCAAGCGCGCCAGACTCCTCTCCGACGGCGATCATGTTGGTAACCATGGGCGGGAAAACACCGCTGGCTTCAAGCGGCTCGGCGATGGTTTCACCTTCCTTGATGCTGTCTCTCACTTTCTGAACCGCATTTTCGATAACGACATTACCCGCAACTTCCTCAACAATACCCAGCGCACCGATTATGGGCACTCCGCTTGAAAGAAGCGTTCCTAGCGTTCTAGTGAAACGCGCCACGCCAATCTTGCGGTTGAGCAAGCCGAAAACAGGCAGTTTCAAGCGCATCTTATCGAATGCGAGTCTACCCGCGGGAGTTGCTTCAATCGTGCGCCTTAACCAGGGAATCGCAACGAAAATGCCGATGTACAAGAACCAAAAGTGTTTCATCGAGTATGAAACAGCCATTAGTATTCTTGTCGGTGTCGGCAACGCGCTGCCGAGCCCCTCAAACATCCTTGCGAAGACAGGGATAACAAAGGTCATCAAGAGAGAAACAACTATAACCATAACGATGGCTATGGCCTGAGGGTATTTCATGCTTGAGGAAACCTGGTCGCGCAAGGAAACTTCCTTCTCAAGGTGCACGGCAAGACGTGCTAGAGTGACATCGAGCGAGCCGGATTCTTCGCCTGCCTTCACCATCGAGACATAGAGCCTTGAGAAAATCTTGGGATGTTGCGCCAGTGCTGCGGAAAGCGGGGAGCCGCCTGCGATTGCATCACGGATTTTCATGATCGCTTCTTTGAAAAGTTTTTTGTCGGTCTGGCTCTCAAGAACGCGAAGGCACCTGATCATCGTAAGACCCGCGTTGATCATTGCAGAAAACTGCTTCGAAAAAACAGCCACTTCCTTGAGAGAAACTCTGCCGGTAAGTCTTTCGATTAAGTCGACGTTAGTCTTGGTTGCAGCTCCACCCGCTTCCGTGATTCGGGTGATCAGGTATCCGCTCTCGCGGAGCTTCTGGATCACCTGATTGCGGTCGGCGGCTTCCATCACGCCGTTAACGCTCTTCCCGGCACTATCCCTGACAACATAAGCAAATCGCGCCATACTTCACTCCGTCAAGCAAGTAGGAATATCAGATTATAGCATTTTATTCACGAGCCAGCATATGGTAGGACGTTCGGGGCTCTCTGACCTTCATTATGATGCGTAATACTTCCGATTCATTCAAGAAAGACTCATTTCATAACGGATGAACCTTCGGCTATTGCGTTCCAGTACCCGGCTCATTTTCGCTCGTCCACAACTCGGACAGCACGGAGAGATCGCTCATCAGCATCAGGTGTGCATCCTCGCCTGTATCACGGTAATATCCTTTCCTTCTGCCGACGGTCTTGAATCCAAGATCCTCATAGAGCGTTATCGCGGCAGCGTTATTTTCCCTAACTTCTAGGATTATGTACAAGACCTTTTCTTCAAGTGCCTTGAACGCGATGTAGCCCAGGAGCTTCTTGCCGATGCCCATCCGCCTGTACTCGCGTTTAACAGCAATCGTGCCGATGTGGCATTCATCGAGGATGAACCACGTTCCTATGTAGCCCGCTATCTCGCTTTCAGACGTTAATGCGACATAAAACCGCGAATTCTCGTTCACGAGTATGTCGTTCTCGTACATTCTCCGCTCCCAGGGAGTCGGGAAACTGTACTCTTCGATCTCGAGCACCTCATCGAGATCGCCAACCTGCATCGGAGCTATCCGTATCTCCACAAGACCTATTTTATCACGAGGAAGAGCTGTTCTGTGTATACCGGAGCGTTGTGGGAGTTGCACGCATTAGCGATTCATTGGTCGCGTTTCTAAAGCGCCCTGGATATGGTATAATTCGTACGCACTTGAGATTTGGGTTAGAGTCTGTTTGATTTGTCCGAGCTTGATAACGAGTCTTGGGAGGAATATGATGAACTACTCGGGGATGCGTGGGAAGAGCCTGGTCTCCGCGGGCGTTGTTGTGCTGCTTCTGGCCGCGATGTTTCTATCGGTCATTTCGTGTGGCAAGGGGAGTGCGCGGAAATCGGCTGGGCTGCCGTTCGGGTTTTCATCGTCGGTATCTGGAGGCGAGGATGGCTCGTTCACGCATGACGGTACCGGTGCGGGTGATGTCGGCGA
>JAGGVC010000132.1 GCA_021158185.1 bacterium
CTGGGACTTGCGGACATGAAGCTGCCGATCCGGTTCTGCCTTACGTATCCCGATGTGCCGGATTCGAGAAATGCGCCGATCCGCCTGGACGAGCTTCATTCGCTGACATTTGAAAAACCGGACGAGAAAGTGTTTACGACGCTTGCGCTGGGAAGAGCCGCGGTGGATGAAGACTGGTCGTTCTCGGTCGCGCTCAACGCGGTGAACGAAGTGCTCGTGGAAAGCTTCCTTGCCGACAAAATACCGTTCATCGGTATTATCGAAAGGCTCGAACGCGCGGCTGACGGCTTTTCCAAGTACAAATGCAGACCACACACGATAGACGAAGTGATCGCGCTCGATGCGGAAGTACGGGTGAGTACTGCCCGCGATTATCTATCTCCGCATTCCAGCGATTGACAAAACAGCCTTATCACAGTAATATGATGTTGATATTCTAGTGGAGGTCAGAAGATGAAGAAAATTGTATTCGCGTTCTTGCTTTCTGCTGTGCTTATGCTTTCTATCCTACCGCTGAACGCCGAACCCGATTCGTCAGAGAAAAGCTCTTTTGAAAATCGAATTGTTCGAGGCTGGATAACACTTGAACGCGTAGAAACGAAAGAAGATGTGAGGTCGTTTCATTTTCGCGTGATTGAGGGTAAAGTTCAACACATTAAATTCTCTGAAAATAACGATGTTTTTGAATTCTTTATTATTGGAATGCCGCTGAAATCATTTGCAGACTTTCCCAGGATGGATGAATCGCTCAAATGGGTCGGCGGGGCAGACGGTCAAGGACTCGAAAGTAAGATTGCAGTCTATGTCAGACAGATTGAGGATGGCGAATCCTGGATTTTGATCACAGAAGAAGACGAGAGAATTCCTCTTGTGGCTCTCCCCGGCTCGGATGAAAAAATCGGCTACGAGATCAAAATGAAACTTGAAGGGATGTGGGACAGGAAAGCTTACGCGGAATGTATTCCGAATAATCATATTGAAATGTACTACGCGAACGATCCAAGTTTCGTGATCATCGGTCCGGGCGATTCATGGGATTCGGTATTTGACGATCTGAAAGGCCGCGTCTGGGTGAAGGTGCCGATACCTGCGGAATTCGGAGAGTTCTACGGTATATCTCGTGCCGTCGGCGAAGTATGGACTGTCACCATTCACGGAGTCGAATACAGCGCGACCGCAACGGAAGCCGATCCCGATTTCGACGTGGATTCCTTTATGAACCGTAAAGTTAAGCCCAGAGAACTCGAAGAATAGCGCGCTGTTTTGGAGTACAGGGGCACTATCTGGTTTTTCAGATCGCTTTCAGTGATTTGAAGAGAGATACTTACTCCGAACCTACTCGCCAGCCACTTCCCGAAGGAACGCCGCGGCGTCTTCGGGGGGCGTCGGATTGATATAGAACTCGGTTCCCCATTCGAACCCGGCTGTCTTTGAAAGCTTCGGATAAAACTCGATATGCCACCGGTACACGCTGTTTGCTATGGGCATATTCTCCTGGCACCACTGGTCGCTGGGGACAGTATGAATGATGAAATTGTAATCGAAGTCGATGCCGAGCGCCCTTGAATATCTGTTGAGAAGCTCCCTGATAATCTCGGCAAGGCTTGCATGATCATCATCCGATGTGCGCTGGTATGCCGGCTGATGCTCCTTTGGCAGTATACATGTTTCAAAAGGAACAATACTCGCATAAGGGCAGAATACGATGAACCGCTCGTTCTCGCAGACGATCCGTTCTCCCATTCGCACTTCCTGGTCGATGATGTCCTGGTAAACGCAACGCTTCTTCTGGTTCCAGTGCTGCAACGATCCGTGAATCTCTTCCATCACGCGTTTCGGGACGATCGGCAATGCAACAATCTGGCTGTGCGGATGATCAAGGCTCGCGCCCGCGCGCATTCCCTGGTTTTTGAAAACGATTATGTACTCAAAACGTCCGTCGCGAAGCAGATCGTTCATCCGCTCCCTGTAGGCTCGAAAAATTTCGACGATGTGCTCAAGCGGATGCTCGTGAAGAAGCCGCCTGTGATCCCTGCTTTCGATTACAACTTCGTGCGCGCCGATTCCGTTCATCTGGTCATACATTCCGACGCCGCGTCGTTCAAGATCGCCTTCGATTCGAAGAACCGGAAACATGTTCGGAACAACCCTGAGCGACCATCCCGCATCACCCTCCTCGGCGTTGCCATTGCGAATCGAATAAACCTCCGGGGGCGTCATATGCTCGTTTCCGGGGCAAAACGGGCAGCTCCCCGAATCGCTGAGTTGCGCAGGAGTATCCTTGAAAACCTGAGGGCGATTGCTGCGCTCCCGCGAGATGATTACCCATCTTGAAAGCACAGGATCCTTTCTGAGCTCAGACATATCACACTCCCCGTCAAATGAAATGAAAACAAACGGTCGCAAGTTGATTATATCACCGCATGCATTTGTATCCGCACACGGCAAACTGGTTAATCTCTTTCAAGACAGATTCTCAATGAAATGTGTGAAAAGCAAAGGAAAGGCTACATTGAAATAGCGTCAATACATGCGGATTAGGTGCTCTCCACAGATAGGAGCATAGAAAAGCAAACACCCCGGGGCAAGCCCGGGGTGTTTGTATGCGTTGACAAAACGAGATTAACGACGTTCCTTGGCGTTCTCGCCCGCGTTCAAAACGAGGATGATTGCGTCACGGACACCGTTCGGGTTGCCGTAGCTGACCTGCTCAAGGCCGATGTTGCTCGACACGCTGTAAGGACTGC
>JAGGVC010000116.1 GCA_021158185.1 bacterium
TCCCGTGTTTGAAACGATCCACAGATAGGCTGAACAATTCGATTCATCTGCTCAGTCTCGCACGTCTGCCCGTCATACGAGCGTTGCATAATTATTCATACCTGAGCGCATCGATCGGATTCAGGTTCGCTGCGCGGATTGCCGGCATAAGACCGAATAACACGCCGATTGCGATGCTGAACGTGACGGCGAGAAGCACGGTGCTCGTCGAGATGTAGGGTATCCAGTTCGCCCAGCTCGTGATTGCGATCATTACCGCGATGCCGATTGCGATACCGATTACCGCGCCGATAAAGCAGGTCATCGCGGCTTCCGCGAGGAATTGTAGGAAAACATCGCGCTTCGATGCACCCACGGCTTTTCGTATGCCGATTTCGCGCGTGCGCGTGATGACGCCCATCAGCATCACGTTCATAATCCCGATTCCCGCGACGAAGAGCGCGATTCCGCTTACGCCGAGCAGGATCACAGAGAAGATGCCGAACGTTTTGTCGCGCAGCCTGGCGAAATCCTCGAGCGTGAACACCTTGAAGTCGCCAACCTCGCTCGTGAGCTTTTCGTGCGATTCGGTGAGGGCTTCCGTGATCATTGCAACTGCTTCCTCGTCAGAATACCCTTCCGCCTTCCGCGCCAGCATTGTGTGGATGCCGGGAAATCTGAACATCTTCTGCATCAGGCCGAGCGGGATCAAGACGCGGTCGTCTATGTCCTCGAATCCGAAGTAGCCGCGCTCATCCATCGTCCCGATGACTTCGAATTCCTCGCCGCGGATAACGATTCGCTCGCCCAGGGCGTTTTCGCTTCCGAATATCTTCTTCTTCGCGGATGCGCCGAGTGCGCATAAATGCGCTTCGGCTGCTTCCTCTTCGGCGGTGAAGAATCGTCCTTCGGAAGGATGATAGTTTCGAACACTCGGAACATTCGAGCTGGCGCCGAGTACTGTCGTAAATACGCGCTCGCTGCCATAGCCCACGTGTGTGGGGAAAACGAGAATTGCTGCAACCTCGTCTATAGCTGGGATCGTGCGGAGGGTTTCAATGTCCTCCGGAGGAAGGAAGCTAGCGGCAACGGAGCCCTGGTGGAACAACGGTTGTTCGTCATCGAAATACGGCGTGACGAAGATCGTGTTTGCGCCGAAATCGTTCATCACCCGCTCGGTCTGTCGCTTGGCCGTTTCCGAAAGGCTGATGAGCGTGATTATGTTTGCAATACCGATTGCGATGCCGAGGATGGAAAGAACCGTCTGGACGGGATGAGTCAGAATTCGTGCAAACGGTGATATTAGAAGATGTCTTAACATTGATGTGGATTGAGTCGGGAATGCCTATGCTTCTTCAGCGCGCTTTTCCTTTTTCAGGAACTCGAGGTAATCGGGGACAATCTCAAAGTGCGGAGTGATCTTCGTTATATTGAAAATCTTCTCGAGGAAGCTTGAGGCATTTGAAAGGACAAATCTCGACGATCCCTTTTTACTGCGCTGGAAGCGGAACCACAAGAGGATATTGAGCCCTTCCGAACAGATAAACTTGAGTTTCGAAAAGTCGAAAATGTAATTATCATCCGGCGACTCGATCATTTTCTCAATGACAGCTCTGAATTGATCGATTCCTCCCTGATCGAGATCACCGATGAGCCTTACAACCTGCCAATCATCTATATGCTGAGTAATTAACTTAAACATATCACGCTCGCTTCCCAGTAGTCCCGCGGCACTTTATCACACATTGTAGGATATTTCAATTTACCTTCGTCTATACCGCCAGACCCAGGTGAAGCTCTGTGATTTCGAATATCCGCCTAAGCAGAAGTCTTGCGTTTATCCTTGAATATTGTCTCGCGCGTACTCTGCTCGTTTGCATGGCAGGCAAGAATCCAATATACTGTTATTCCTGCATCGGGGCGTGGCTCAGTCCGGTCTAGAGCGCTGGTCTGGGGGACCAGAGATCGTGAGTTCAAATCTCACCGCCCCGATTTTTACGTAAGGCTTACCGGAATGAATCGGTGCTTTACATCTACTTTTTAGTTCGCACAGCCCTAAATCCTCGAACGTCTTGCTCACGGTCCGAATGATCGACTGAATGGCCTTTCCGCAGAATGAGTTGGGTACAGCCTGAGTTCAAAAAAAGGCCCCGCCAGAGCGACGGGGCCTTGAAAATTCGTGACTTAAGGTTGTGAATTAGCTTCCGGCAAGGAGCGGCATCAACTTGATTACGCCCATCTGCGCCGTCTGTCCGCTAACAACGTAAACTTCGTAAAGGACCGTGTTGTATAGCTCCAGGTCGAACCTGATCTGCCATTCGCCTGCTTCGACGTCGTTAATCGTAAAGAACCCGGTAGGCTCCGTAAGGGTTTCAAGCGATGTACCGACAACACTGACCTTAGCGCCCGAAAGTGGAAGATTCGTTACATCATCAATGACGGTTCCTGTAATGTGGCCCGGAGGAGCTCCTATTTCGGGATACAGGTTGAAGTTGGCTATTACAGTTTCGTCGGGAAGGATGCGGACGTTTGCGCTGTCCGACTGATACTGGAATTTGTTCGCGGTCACAAAGTAGTCGCCGATCAAAAGATTGTCAACACCGTACTGTCCGTTGATGTCCGTCAAAGCTGTTGTCACCACACCGCCTGAAAGACTGCTTATCGTAACAGTAGCGTCCACGAGAACAAGCGGAGTGGGTGCTTTTGGATTGCGTATGGTTCCTGCAAGATTGCCGAATTGAAGTTCCTGCTCTGCAACCCTGAACACTCTTAGAATGTTCGTGTCGCATATGTAAACGGTTCCATCGAGGTCGACCGTAACTGAACTCGGGGCTATAAGAGCGTTTCCACTCGTTCCGCGCGTCCCATCTCCAATCTGACGAAGGAAGTTGCCGTCCTTGTCGAAAACCTGAACTCTGCGATTGCCCGGATCGCAGATGAAGACGTCGTCGTTCCGAGGGTCAACGCCTATTCCTGCTGGGCCGCCCTGTGTTATGTCAGGATCCTCAGGTGTGCCGTCAATGGGATTGATCGGTCCCAGGAAGGCAAAGCTGCCGGGTGCGGAGCCGTAACTCTCGCCGATTATCCTGCTCCATCCGAAGGCATTCCCGACCGTCGAGCTAATCGCGTAGCGTACAGGGGAAACGGTGTCATCAGATAGAAACGATCCAACACCGACGAAGTCCCTTGTCAGGGTATAGTCGCCGCAGTAGAAGTTGATTGTGTCCCTGCGCGAATTGGGATACTGGGACGAGAAAGCGAACTTGGTTCCGCCGCCGGTCTGATCGCCGAATTCAATTGCATAATATGGAGTAGCGATCATCTCACCCTCTGCTGCAAATGGATCATCTTCACCTGCAGGCACATCGTGGTTCGGCGGGAAGTACATGTGAAATCCCGCAGGCCCGATTTCGGGATGATAGATAATCATCGCGTCGCTGACCACACGCGGAGTGCCCTGATACGGGTGAATGTTGGCCTTTTGAAGAATTGCTCCGTCACGGTTGACGATCAGATCTCCAGTATTCGTAATCTCCCATCTCGGAGTAACGTCTCCGGGAGCCTGAACGTTTGGAATGCAAAGCTCGGCAGGCATGCCCTGATCCGGATTATGGAAGTATCTGGGCAGATCGAAGCGCTTAATCAGGTTGGGTTCGGTTTCGTCTTCCCATCTCGCCGTATCGTCGAGATGCGGGCCGTAGATTGAAACTGCATTTCCGGCGATGCCGCCAGGACCCGGTGTATAGCTCACCGCAACGTGCTTCGCAAAGAGATACGGTGTCATATTGGGATCTGGCTCCGTAGGTATCGTAGGCAAAATCGCCAGCCCCTTTGCGGGTGGTACGGGAATGACTACCGTGTTTACAAGGATCCCGCTCTTCGTGAAGGCGTACACGGTCGTCTCGTCAAGGACATATATGAAATCCTCGTTGACGGCTACATCCACAAGGTCTCCGTAGGCCAGAGTTTCCGGAAGAAGCTGCCCTACACCATAGTACTGCGGCTCTCTCGGGTCTCCACCCCCTGTTCCTGGATCCTGTACGCCTACATTCCCGGGAATCGGCGTTGGTGCAGTGCCCGGTGTGCAGGATGACGGCAGGTAAACACCGAGAGCAAGTATTACAAGGACTAGAATCGCTAATCTAAGATTGCTCTTCATACAGAGCCTCCCATATTTCCGATTGTTTGATCAGACATCAAAACCATTTACAAAAACAGTACACTACAGGCTTCTACCGATTACAGACCACCGGAGCCGCCACCAGAGCCGGTATCATCGGCAGGAGGCGAGCCAACACTCATGTCGAGCCTGCGAACGGCGCCGGGGCCGAGATCGAGCTGGTAAGTCGGGTTATTGGCACCGACAAGGCGTGTTCCGCTGCCAAGGTCCATCAGGATTGGTGAGATAGTAATCTCTCCTGCTGGAACGAAAATGACGTAGGCATGAAGTGGATTCGTGTTGTCGTACGGATCGAAGTTGTCGATGGTGAAGTCCTCGAACTCTGTATCCGTCAAGTAAGTGTTGCCCGAAACGTCGAAAATTATATCGACTGCAATTGTCGGCGGCTCCCCTGTACCGTTTGCAATGCTCAATACGACCTCACGCTTGAAGTTCGTTAGAACGCCATAGACGATTCCCATAGGCACATCGTGCTGGTTGAACAGGCTTCCGGGGCTTACGATGTTCGGGTATGCAAGAACATTAGGAATAACCTCGCCGAAATCTTCCGGTCTAACGTCCGTGTCGAAATCCTGGAATCTGGGTGAGTAAGGATTAACAATGCCCATATAATGCGAAACAGGCGGATCACCGGTTAATATGGCCATGCATTCATCGTTGAAATCAAAGCTGCTCGTTGTCCAATTCGGAGAACCGATAATCACACATGGCGCGTCGACACCTGCCGACAGTTCATTCCTGTCGCAAATCAGGTACTTGTGATTGTTTACCGTGGTCGAGTAGGGATTGCTGCTGATGAATGAGCTGTTTGGCATCGCTTCAGCACCTTCATCGCCCTCTGTTCCGGCCAGGCGCTGAAGGAATGCAGAATAAATTGCACTTTCCTCCGGCGTCGTATAAAGCCCGATGTCGTTGATTAATCCAGACATGCCATGAGGAGTACCTAAGAACGGGTCTACTCCAAATGTCCAGTTGAGAATGAAGTTGGCAAGGTCAATATCGGCAAACTCCTTGATGCTGAAACCGATAAATGTGGACAGCGCCACTTGGTTTTCGATCAATGCACGAAGATTGTCCGTGGGGCCGAAATACACATCCACACGCCCGTGACCGCCGCCAATCTGCCAGGTGTGCTGCGTGGCGTCGCGCTTGGCATTCCCGAATAGCCCTTCGATGAACATCTGCTCAAACTGGTTGCGGAATGCTGCGGTGATGCGCGCATCCTTGAGGATTACAACATCGCCGATGGTGTTGTGAGCACCTGCACCCGACCAGTCGTAGCTTCCCAAGACGGTTCTTGCGTTATCAACAAGCATGAACCTCGCGTGCATCATTCTTGGAGCGCCCTCGAGGTCCGTGTGGATTTCGATGTTGTTATTGTTCTTGGTAGGATCTTCGAGCTGGTTGTAGAAAGGCTTGTAAAGCGGATCGTCGTAGTAGAATTTCTCGGTGACGATCCTGATCTTGGTAATCTGAGACTGCTGCAGGAGAGCGTCAACGAGATCCTGTCTGTTTATACGCATCGTCGCGATATCAAGCGATTTCTGAGCCTGGTGGATGATCTCGAAGATCGGATCCTCGGAAAGAGGATTATCGCTGAGGCGCTCGTTTCGAAGGTTTTTGTCAACGAAACGTACTTCCACTTCAGGGGTAAGATCGATCCTTCCCTGAAAGATGACATCCGCGGGCACCGGTTTGTTGACATCCGGATCAATAACATCGCTGCCATCGGGAGGAGTTGTTCCTCCTCCGTCTCCCCCACAGCCAAGCAGGGGCAGAGACAGTATCAAACCCAACAAAATTAAGGAGATAATGCGCGCAACCTTTGCATGCATGCCAAACGCCTCCTAAAGACTATCCTTGAAGTAACCAATATAGGTAAATCGGCTGTCAAAGTCAAGGAAAACCGTCTTGCTCCGTTCAACGACATCCCGTTTTGGGGAGTTGATTTTCCCGATGTTAACCAGCCTGATCATAGACAATTCAAGTATACCCAGAACGATTGGCTTCTAAATCGAAGCTGACTGCTTTTGCATTAAATCACATGCTGGGTTTTTGCTGGGCAAATTGAATTTCCGAGATGAATTTAGAGCATTCGCAAGGATCGGAAGTGCACCTCAAACCGCGGGCGCACATAATGCCCCGCATCAGGCTTGGGTTCTGCCGGTCTTTTCCGTAGCCCACAAAACCAGCCCTTCGAGCCATGACGGAAGGTGCGGCAGCGCCAGTTTGGGCAGAATTCGGCTTCCGAGAACCGAATACCTAGGCCTTGTCGCAGGCCTTCCGAGATCTTCGCTCGTTATTCCGATGACGAGTGCAGTCGAAAACCCGCACAGTTCGAACGCCGCTTCAGCGGCTCTCCGCCAGCTCACCCCGCCGCCTGCTGCAAGGTGTGTAATGTCACGCGGTATCTGTTCGTAATGTCTGGCAAGCCATCCCGCAAGATGAAACACGTTCGTGGGAGCAGTCACCTGGTCGTTGACCACGCGCACGGTTTCTCCGGCCTTGCCTTTCGCATAAACCGCGTTAAAGAAATTCTTTCCATCTGTGCTAAACAGGCCGCTCGTCCGGATTACGGAAGCATCCGGGTGCGCATCGAGCAGCCTGGCTTCCCCTTCAAGCTTCGTTCGACCGTAAACCGAAAGCGGATCGGGTTCGTCATCCTCGAAGTACGGATTTTTTCTGGGTTCTTTGCCGTCAATTCCGCTGAAAACGTAGTCCGTGCTGAAATGCGCGAGTGCAACCCCGCGATCGCGGCAAATTTCCGCAATTACGCCCGGCGCATCCGTGTTCACAAGCTCTGCTTCACGCGCGTTGTCCTCGCACCAGTCCACTGCGGTCGCAGCGGCGGTAAGCCACACGCGATCGACCTCTTCACCGTCAAGAATTTTGCGAAACCGCTCCGGCTTTCTTAAGTCAAGCTCCGCCCTCGTAATCACACGCACGGGATTGCGCATATCCGCGAGCGCGCGTTCGAGCGCGCGCCCAAGCTGTCCCGCTCCGATTACGAGGTGCCGCTTGGAACGCGCCGCATTTATCGGTTGAAGCAGGTTCATTTCTGCCTGCTTCCGCAGGTCAACATCCGCTTCATTCGGCCTTGCCGCATCCGAATTACCGGGAGATCCCGTGTTGTCTTGAGAATCGTCGGGTTTGCTTAATTTCGCCATCGCCTATATAATACCAGTTGCCGGGTGTTGGGTCTTCTGCAAGCGAAAGTTCAAAACCCCGTCAGGTCCGGAAGGAAGCAGCGGTAATGCGCCGATGCTGTGCCGGAAGAAACCTAACCCCCGGCGCTTCTTCTCTCATCACCATCCTGCACAATTCAGTTATAATTATAATGGTCGTAGTGAGATATGCCTGTTAGACAGATTCACGGGAAATGGAGAGCTGGGTGGTCGCTCGATTTTCATACAATTTCGAGCCATCTGCTCGCCAATGGCAGTTTCGACACGAAACGTACTGAAATCGGCGAAATGCTTTATCGATTGAAATACAATTGCGATGGAAGTCAGCTCAAACCGCTTGCGCAGTTGGCAGCGGATTTCATCAAGACGCGATTCATCTATCCCTCGCTCGCTGCGATTGTTCCCATTCCTGCGTCGATTACAAAGCGTGATTTTCAGCTTGTTCCAGAGCTTGCAGCGGCGATTGGACAGCTCATTAATCTTCGTTCGCCGTCCGATTACTTATGCAAAACCCGCGATACAGCTCCGCTCAAAAACATCGTAGATGTTCAGACTCGAAAACGCGAACTTGCCGGCTCATTCGAGGTTCGTGATGCGCGGTTTGAGAATCGTTGGGTGTTGCTGTTTGACGACCTGTTCCGCTCCGGCGAAACGCTCAGCGAAGCTACAACCATGCTCCACGACCAGGGCAAGGTTGGCCGCGTCTACGTTTTAACACTTACGCGTACGAGGGTAAAGATATGATCGAATCAAATCACGAGCGGTATTTTTGGTATCGATTGATGAATAGGCGCGGCGTAGGACCAAGAAAACTTATCGCAGCAGCACATAAACTATCTGAAAGCCCTTTCGATATGTCGAGCGGCTTTGATCCGCACGATCACTACTCGAATCTATACTGCGCGCTTCTTTCAGAATTCAAAATCGGTTTTGAGAAACACGACTATACTGATATGAAGGACGAGTTTGAAGATCTTGCTCATTCACCCGCATACGGAATAGATTTCATCTATCCGGGAGCGAAGAATTATCCTGACGGTTTACTTAGATTAGCGGATGTACTTTCGTTTTCACCTGCGTTTTACACCTTGGGCAACTCATCTCTGTTGACGTGTCCGGGTGTCGGCGTTGCAGGACGCAGGGATGCATCACCCGTAGCGTTTGATGCTGCATCAAAGCTCGCGCATGAAATAGCAAATAACGGATTCAATGTGGTATCCGGCTTTGCGCGAGGCGTTGATTCATCAGCTCATCTCGGTGCGCTTGAAGCCGAAGGAACAACGACGGTTGTAGTTCCATTCGGCCTTTTGTCGGGCAATATGCGCGCTATCCCGGAGGAATTCAACCGCACCCGCGATGTGTTATTTGTCTCGCTATTTCACCCTAAATCACGATTCACGCCTGCAAACGCATTTTCGCGGAACCGACTGATATGCGCGCTTTCGCGTGCGCTTGTCGTTATCGAATCCGGCCCAGAAAGGGACGCCGAAGGCAAATCAAGCGGTTCATTCGACACAGCACGTCAGGCGTTTAAGGCGGGAATACCGGTTTTTGTGCTCACCCCTTCAATTTTTGCTCGTAAACCGGAAGGCAACGTTAAACTTCTAAAGCTTGGTGCGCGCGAATTCAACCCCGAACGTGGTGTAGGTGAAATTATTGAAGCCGCCTCCAAATCGAGTCCCGAACCAGGTGAAATCAGCAATCCTGCTTCCGAGGAACAAATGGCTCTGTTTCGGCCTTAATCACTAAATTTCTTATTAAACTATCTGAATGTTCTGTACGTGCTTGGCATTGTTGTGCATTGAGTGCGGTTTTCAGCTTATCGTCTTACGGACTCCGCTTACGGATGATGAACCATCCGAAGAAAATGATGCCGGAGATGACGACGCCGAAACGACGGAATAGAATGAGAGGTGGGGCTGAGTCCCTCCCCTACGCGCGTTCGCTGATGCTTCTCAGGACGATTTCGCTCAGGTGCACGGCGCGGCGGCCTGCGCCCTCGTTTGCGCTGAACTGGTTCAGGTAGTACAGGCACGCAGGGCAGGTCGTTGCGATCTCTTTTTCGGGATTATCACGAAGAAACGCGGCCTTGTCCGCTGCCATCCCCTGCGCCATCTTAGGAAAGTCCACGCAGAATGTACCGCCGAACCCGCAACATTCATTTTCGCCCGCACGCTCGTTGTAGTGCGCGCACATCCTGAGAAGCTCGCGGGGCTCGCGATAGACGCCGTACGCGTATCGCTGGTGGCATGGGTCGTGCCAGCCGATGAGCTCATCGAGCTTCTCAATCCTGAGCTTATCCAGGTTGAGCGTCATCACTTCGAAGTCCATCCGAACGCGCTCCGAAAATTCGTTGAAGCCGTCTCCGAGCCTTTCTGGATAGACGAACTTCATCGTTTTCGCGCACGTCGAATTCGACGCGATTATGTAATCGCAATCGAGGCTCATGAACAGATCGCGCGTCGCCTTCGCCATCCTCGCGAATCCCGCGGAATCGCCCGTGCCGAGTAGCGGCGCGCCGCAGCATCCGGCGTCTTCTGGAATCACGACCTCGCATCCCGCCGCTTCGAGCACCTTCACCGTCGCTTCGGCCACCGCAGGGTAGAGCGTGTCGGTCATGCAGTCCACGAGGTAGCCCACGCGCTGCCTACGCTCGCGTCTGACGATGCTGTCGCGCATCTCTTCGAGCGACGCCCCCGACACTGCGCCTGCATTCGTCGCTGCAACGAGCGCTTTTTTCCTGCGTGGCGCGCGCGCGCGCGCGAAATCGCTTCCGAGAAAGAACCGCGGCGCAATCTTTGGAACAGCGATGTCGCCTGCAAACCAGAACGCATCGTCCGCAGGTGATTTGAACGCCGAACGCCCTCTTACGTCTGCGCCGCGCCGGGCCGAACCTAGTGATTCATCTCCACGCGAGACGTGCTTTGGCCGCCAGAACAGCGAAAGGAGCATCTGCCCCAGCCAGCCGAGCCTTGCCGCGACGTGTAACCGGGTGCGGCTCGCCAGAATCAACGATGTAATCGTGTCCGAGAGTTTCGGGAGCAACCTGCGCCTTGCGATTTCCGCCCGGCCGTCTTCAAAGATATTCACCGTAGATATACCGGACGGACAGACATCGAGGCATTTGTAGCATCTGAGGCAGCAGTCGAGCATATCCTCGAACTCACGGGTGATCTTGGGGGCATCCGAGACTGCAATCGTTCCGTCGGTGTTTACCACGCCGCCAGGCCTGAGGAGAAACGCGTCGATGAGATGAATATGCCCGCGCGCGGTGTGACCTTCCATCCGCGTGCGCCGAAAGACGGGGCAGACATAGGTGCATGTCGCGCACATCGAACAGTGGTCGATATCGCTCGCAAGATCGAAATGCTTCACTGTCATATGTTGAAACCGATACTGTGAAACAAGCCGCGTGAAAGAGCAATGATTCTACAACAACGTTCCATTATCCGCGGCGAGCTTCTCGGCGTATTCGAGGGCGCGATCGCGGATTTCCGGCTGAAGCTGCATAAACCGCACCCAGCATTCATCGGGCGGACCGCCCATAATCCCCTGCAGTGCATGATTGATGCCGTCCCGAATCGCGCTGAGATCATCATCACCATCGCCCTTTGCGATTTCGGTAAGTCGCCCTTTAACATCTACAAGTTTCTTCGTGGTTTCGAACAGTTTCGTACTGATTCGCCTCGAAAGCGCTTCGATGAAATCGGCTGCTTCGCCCGGATGCTCGGCTCTTACGCTGTCGAATCCTTCCTTGGTCAGCCGCAGGAGAACGGAATGCGACAGGGCAATGACCGATGCAGTCCGAACGGATGCACCTGCTAGGAAGACAACTTCACCTATGACTCCGCTGCCTACAATTCCCGCAACCTTTTCGGCATGATCATCGCGTTTCGCAACGACCTTCAGTTCGCCGGAAACCAGGATGTAAATATCCTGCGAACAGTCGCCCTGCGAAATTACTTCATACCCCGGCTGACACTCGATGAGATCGAGGTGCGGAGCGAAAGCCTCTCTTCCAGAGATTTCCGAAAGCACCTCGGCTTCACCGAGGATCCCGATTATCCTCTCAAGTTTGCTCTCGTCCACGCCGGTATGATTATAGCGCGTTGAGCATTCCCAGGAGAACAGCGCGCTTAAGCGGCAATTACTTTGCAATGTGCATAAACTCCCCGCAAATAGCGCGAAAGCCTTTCAAACGAGCAAATTATCGTACCATCATGTAAAATGTACGTTCAGGATGCTTAACCTAACGCCGAATCCGATTTCGACTGGAGTTGCTTGAAGAAATGATTGAGGTACTCGCGCTTGGTTTTATTAAGCGGGCACTACTCGCCGGAATAATGACATCCGTCGTGGCCGGCTATTACGGAACGTTCATCGTCCAGCGCGGCATGTCGTTTCTGGGAAACGGGCTTGCGCATGCGGCATTCGGAGGAGTCGCTCTTGCACTCCTTCTCGGCCAAGAACCGCTCTATATCGCCATACCGTTTACAGTCGCCGTCGCGCTCCTCATCACTTATGTCCGTAACCGCACCGGACTTGCCCCGGACACCGTTATCGGCATTTTTTTCGCACTTTCGATGGCGCTCGGAATCGTCTTCCTTTCCAGGATACCGACATACACCACGGATGCATTCGCATACCTCTTCGGCTCGATCCTTTCAGTCACAGCAACCGACGTGTGGGCAGCGGTTTTGCTTGTGGTTCTTGCACTCATTTCAATACCGCTGTGGAGCAGATGGGCGTATGCAACGTTCGATCATGAATCGGCACTCGCCGACCGGCTTAACGTGAATGCCCACGATTACATCCTTAGCGTTCTCATAGCGGTAACAATCGTTGTATCTGCAAAGGTCATCGGCATCGTTCTGATAAGCGCGTTTCTCGTAGTTCCCGCCGCTGCCGCAAGACTCGTCTCCCGCAGGTTTCTCTCCATGACAGTCTGGTCTATGATATTCGGCGCGATCAGCGTTTTGATCGGGCTGATTCTTTCCTATGAAGTTGACACACCGAGCGGCGCGACGATTATCCTTGTACAGACTGCCGTTTTTGTTGTCTGTTTTGCCTTCGCCGCGCTAACAAAACGCCGAAGGCCGGTTATGCGCTGATCTCTGATGTTGCAGAAGGATCAGCCGCACTTCGAGAATTTCGAAAAGACCACGCTTTTTCCCTCTGTTTAGAGCGTGAACCTGTTTATGATTGGCATCTTTCGTCCGATGCCGAACGCTCTCGGCGTCACGCGAAGGATCGTCGGAGCCTGCCTGCGCTTATATTCACTGGCGTAGACGAGCCTGACGACAAGTTCTATCTCTTCATTCGAATATCCCTGAGCGGCGAGTTCTTCGGGCGACGAGAATTCTTCCACCACGGCATCTGCAAGCGGACCTATTCGCTCGTAGTCGAAAGGATCCACCTGGTCGTCCTTCAGCTCGGCGGAGGGCGGGCGTTCTATCGTACGATAGGGAATAACTTCGCGATCGCGGGATTCGTTTATATAGCGCGCCAGCGCGTAAACTTCAGGTTTCGACACATCGCCGATTACTGCGATTCCTCCGCACATATCGCCATACAGCGTTGAGTAGCCGAGTGCATACTCGGTTTTATTGCCTGTTGCAAGAACGAGCGCGTTAATGTCGTTGCTTATTTCCATCAGGATTTTGCCGCGCTCGCGCGCCTGCAGGTTTTCAACCGTCACGTTGTTTCGATACGCACCGAATTCGTCTGTAAAGCGCCTCGTTGCTACTCGCATCGATTCCTCGATGGGAAGCACATGGAACCTGATGCCGAGATTCTGCGCGAGAAGCTCCGCATCGCTCGTGCTGTAATCTGCCGTGAATTTCGATGGCATCGTGACGCCGATAACCTGCTCAGGACCGAGCGCGTCCACCGCGATGCATGTCGTGAGGGCACTGTCGATTCCGCCCGAAAGACCGATTACCGCGCGCGCGAAACCGCACTTCCTGAAGTAATCGCTTATACCTAGAGAAAGCGCTCGAAGGGTTTCACGCTCGTAATGCACAGGTGGAACTTCGATTTCGGAGTTCAAGCTGAAAACAGCCTTGTTTCCACCTTCCTGCCCCGAATCGACCGATTCATCGGACGCTGAATCCGTTCCGCAGTCAATGGTAACGAGATCTTCCTCGAACTGCCTGCCAAGCGCAACGAGGCGTCCCTTCGCATTGACAGCCATAGATTCGCCGTCGAAAATCAATTCATCCTGCGCACCGACCATGTTGCAGTAAAGCATCGGGATGCCGTACGCCAAAGAATGACTTCTCAGAAGCTCGATTCGCTCAAGCCTTTTTCCCGCGTGGAAGGGCGAGCTCGATAGGTTGATTACGATTTCCGCTCCCGCCTCGGCGAGCTTCGGCACAATCTTGTCGCCGTATTTCGAATCCCAGATGTCCTCGCAAATCGTGACGCCTACGCGCATTCCACCGATCTGAATCGGCTCCCAACTGTCCGCAGGCGTAAAATACCTCAGCTCGTCGAACACATCGTATGTGGGAAGAAGCGTTTTGTGTATAACCGCCTGGATTCTTCCGCTTTCAATAAACGCCGCGGCGTTGTAGAGATTGCCGCTTGCGTCCCTGTCGACAAATCCGACGAGGGCTGGTATTTCCAGCGAAGACGCCACGCGCTCGCGGAGCATCTCAAGCTGCGCATCAACGAAGTGCTTCTTGAAAAGCAAGTCCTGCGGTGGATAGCCCGTTATCGCAAGCTCCGGTGTGACGAGAAGCGCACATCCGCGCGCCAGCGCTTCATGTGACGCGGCGATGATCTTCCCGGCGTTTCCTGAAAGATCGCCCACGATTGCGTTGATTTGTCCGAGTCCGATTCGCACGCAGCAATTATACGTGATAGGTGCGAGCGAATTCAACCTGGGATAAAGTTGATTTCATTCACAACCTCGCAATCCACTATCGAGACCGGTGATTTGGCATTTCACCGCCGATCGCGCGCGCGTTGTTTGAGCTTTTCACGTTTATTCTTGATCCTCGCGGAGCGCTTGATCGATTGATTCCAGAGCATCGTACGCGGAACCAGCCGTGCGATGCTTGCGAGTCTTCTATATCGCGCGCCTGGAACAACGATGACGCGTCCGTTCGGACTGCCCGCGCCGTCACGCCTGAACGCCTCGCGCAGCGATTCCCCGACCACATCCTCGGCATCCATCCACCAGCTTTTCGGGATTGCTCGGCGGTCGGACTTGAGCACATCGTGGAATTCGGTGATTGTGAAACCGGGGCACAGCGCCTGTACGTACACGCCGGTATCGATCAGTTCGAGATGGAGCGCTTCACTCATCCCCAAGGCGTAGGCCTTCGTTGCATGGTAATTCACGCTGCCGGGTGAGGGCGCGAAACCCGCGACGGACGCGACATTAACGATCGCGCCTTTATCGCGCGCGATCATCGCTGGCAGCGCGGCATGCGAAAGGCGCGCGGGCGCGATGCAATGCACTCTGATCATCCGCTCCTGCTCATCTATATCGGTATCGGCGAAATACCCGCGTATCCCGAATCCGGCGTTGTTCACAAGCATTTCGAGACGCGGCTCACTCGAAATCCTATTTTCGACCGCACGAAGGGCGTTCGGGTCGGCGAGGTCTGCAACGAGAGATTCGGCGTTTATTCCGTGCTCTTTCTCAAGGCTTTTGCCGAGTTCATCGAGTCTGTTCTGCCTTCTCGCGACAAGCACGAGATCGTATCCGGCTCTCGCAAGCTGCCGTGCAAACTCGGCACCGAGTCCCGCGGACGCGCCAGTGATAAGCGCGGATGGACGCTTGATTTCTCTCGCTTCGTTCATTTCCGCTCCTTATCCACCGGCGACCTCAACGATTCCCAGATCAGCTTCCATCCCGGAAGCCTGCCTGAGCCTACGTTTTCCATACGATTCTCCCGCGACGTCGTTTTTCAATCGTACAATTTTACCATCATCGAAATCAAGGCGCTCGTAGAAGCATCGGCTATGTTTTTCTTGCGAGATATTATGGAACATGCGGATTCAACGCTTCAAATTTCCGTTAACTGCGCTAAAATAAAATCATCACTTACTGGGAGTATCACGATTATGGCTGATGCATTACCTTTTACCGACGAGCATCATCTCCTAAGGGAAATGATTCACGGCTATGCATCGGAGCACATCGCTCCGAAAGCGGCAGAGCTCGACGCAACCAAGGAATTTCCACGCGAGCACCTCGCAGGGCTTGCGGAGCTTGGGCTTCTGGGTGTGCCGATCCCGGAGGAATACGGCGGGATGGGGGCGGATCTCGTGAGCTACTGCATCACGATCGAGGAGTTGAGCCGCGCCTGCGCATCCACCGGAATCACGGTTCTCGCACACTGCGGGCTTGGTATGATACCTATTGTCAACTTCGGAACTCACGAGCAGAAGATGAAGTACCTTCCGAAGTGCTGCAACGGCGAGTGGATCGCTGCGTTCGGCCTATCGGAGCCGACCGCGGGAAGCGACGCAGCTGCGACGAAAACTCGTGCAGTGCGCGACGGTGATTACTACATCGTGAACGGCAGCAAGATGTGGACTACGAACGGCGGCGTTGCGGATGTAATCGTAATTACCGCACGCACCGACCCCGATTCGAAGCGCTCCCGCGGCATTTCAAGCTTCATTGTCGAAAAGGGATTTGAAGGATTTGAACCCGGCAAGAAGGAAGACAAGCTGGGCCTGCGTGCAAGCATGACGAGCCAGCTTTTCTTCGAGGATATGAAAGTTCCCGCCGAGAACCTGCTTGGAGCGGAAGGCGAGGGTTTCAAGAACTTCATGCGGACGCTCGATCCCGGACGTGTCGTAATCGCGGCTATGGCGCTGGGAATTGCCAAGGCTGCGCTTGCCGCTACCGTCGAGTATGTCCGACAGCGCGAGCAGTTCGGCAAACCGATTTCGAAGCAGCAGACCGTACAGTTCAGGCTTGCTGATATGGCGACAAGGTTACGCGCGGCGGAACTTCTGACTTACGCTGCCGCATTTCGCTACCAGATGGGGGATCGCGCTTCGGACGACTGTGCAATGTCGAAACTCATTGCAACCGAGGCTTCGACCTGGGTCTGCGAGGAGGCGATTCAGCTTCACGGCGGTTACGGCTACACGCGCGACTTCCCGGTTGAACGCTACTGGCGGGACGTGAAGCTCTGCGAAATAGGCGAGGGCACGAGCGAAATTCAGCGCCTCGTGATAGCGCGCGAACTCATCGGCAAGGAATGGGTGTAGGCTGCGCTAGTTCGTAAGCTTCCTCGCGACCGGCTTCAAGCTCAGCTTGTTTAAGTATATTTCGTAATCGGCATCCGTGACGCTGTAATCCGATCCGTGATCGCGTCGCACGAGCGAGACTATCACTGCTTCAAGCAGGTTGGTTCCGAAACTCCTGCCGTCGAAAACGGGCGTCGTCGTGACGAGCCACGCAACGCCGCGCTCCCTCAGCATCGCGACATCATCTTCCGTAGTCGTGTTTGTGAGTATCGCCTTGCCGGAAAGGCCGGTCGGTGCATAGCGCTTTATGTAGTTGAAATCGCCGCAGACCCAATCGGCTTCCTCGAAGAGCTTCGGGTACCTCGGCGTGCACTTTTCTTGTTTTTCGCCGGTCGGGTAAATCCAGGTGAACGGCAGCCTGGTGACAATCGGCAAAAGGGCATGTCCCAGAAAGAAAAGCGCCTTGATGCTCTTTATAGGGATACCAATCCCGACTGCGAACGCAAGATCGCCGAAGGTCACGCTTTTCGCATGTTTGTCGAGGGCTTGTGCCATGCCCGTTCTGTCTACGCCGCTCATCAGGAGTGCATGGCTTTCGGAAAGGAGCGGTTCGCCCTCGAATTCATCCGCGAGCCATTTCACGGCGCGCCTCTCAAGCGTATTCTTGAGCCCGCTGCCATCCACGACGGGTGATATTTTGGCCGCGCGCGCCATCCTGAGTGCGTCGCGCACCGTGTACCTCCGCTCGCCGACCCAGAGATAAAGGTCAATTCCGCCAAGCCCGATAGCATCCACCTTGCCGTCGTTCTCGGCGATCATAGAGATAGCCTTACCAATGTCGCCGTCCGTTCCGCGCCGCTCGATGATGACCTTCTCGCCGAGAAGCTCGGTTTCCGCCCGCTTGTCCCTTTTGGAGCTTCCAAGCGAAACACTGAGCACGTTAATCGTCATTGCGCATCACCGTCGCCTTCTTCTTTACTCACCACAGGTTCGCCGCTGAATCCGGTCGTCATCGCCCGCTCCCAGCCGTCTGCGATTATCTCCTCGATTTTTTTCACTGCTTTTGCGATCATATCGAGTGCGACAGGTCTTTCCTCCGGCTCGAATTCATCCAGCACCCAGTCGGTAAGGTAATCAAGTTCGCCGCCGCCGATACCGAGCTTCAGACGATGAAAGTCCTCGCCGTGACGCCTGATGATGCTTGCAACGCCCTTGTGGCCGCCTGCGCTCCCGCCGAGCCTCATCCTCAGCTTGCCGAGAGCAAGGCTCACGTCGTCGAACACGACGAGAAGCTTCGCATCCTTGTGCCTCCGCATAAGCGGCCCGATGCACAGCCCGCTTCCGTTCATAAAGGTCATCGGCTTCACAAGGAGAACGTTCGCGCCAGCGAATTTAGCGCTGCGCAGCTCGCCGCTGAATTTCCTGTACCTGCGGCCTGCGCCCCATTTCTCGGTGAGCGCGTCGATCACCCAGAAGCCGAGATTGTGGCGCGTACCCGCGTACTTACCGCCCGGATTGCCTAGGCCGGCAATTACCCAATCGTAAGAAATGGCGGGAGTTCTCCTGAAAAACACGGCGAAAATTATAACATTCGTATGTGTTTTGGAATCAGAGGCTGCGGTGTATTAAGTACGGGCGCGCTGCGTTGCGCATCATCACAGGAATTATTGTGCCATCTGGGCGTTGATGGCGCTTTCGGATCTGTCGACGAGGATTTTCGCTTTTTCATCGTCGCGATAGAAAATGTCGGCAAAACTGAGAAGGAATTCATCGTCGCCGTCGCCAAGCACAAGTAGAAGAACGCCTTCCTTCTGCACTGCGATGAAGTTGAGATTCTCGCCAAGGAAGCGCTTCTGTATGAGCTTCGCAAGGCCTGGTCTGATGACCTGGAATACACTCACGACTTCGGATGTGTCCACATGGGCGAAAGCAGTCTGGAAAACGAGCGTGCCCTTGAGTTTATGCGCACGCATCGAATCGAGTTCGTACATCTCCGGTGCATTTTCTATGTCGGGTACAAGCGGCAGCCATGCCAGAATGAGATTCCCTTCCGGATCGAGCATCTGAACATGCTCCGGCGGTCGCATGTACTCCGGCGGGATTTCGAAAAGCCCGGCGCCCATTTCCGCCGCGGGAATGAACACGAGTTCCGAGACTTCAAAAACAAATATCCTGTTGTTGCCGGAAAAGAGCTCGAATTTCAGTGGGAACCCGCTTCCCTTGTCAATCCAGAACTCAAACGACGTTTGCCCTCGATTCCTTATAAGCCAGGTATCGCGGCTGCCGAGTGTATCCTCGACAACTTCCGGATCGGTATTCTTGCGGATTTGGGAGAACGGCCCTTCGTTCATTATCTCGTGGATCCCGCCCCACGAGCGCGGGTTTTGTACTGCAAGCTTTCGTATTGGATCGATCAGGAAGCGCCCTTCTGCGTTTTTTACGAAGTAAACACCTGTTTTAACAAGTTTGCCATCGGGAGTGCGGGTCAAAGGCTGTACGTTCAGGTTGTTTGTATCGGAATGGTGAATCCTGTAGTAAATCTCCTTCGGTCCCCGCCTTGTCAACGGCCTGAAAACACTCAGAATGCACGTGTAGTTCCGGCTGTCTATTACATCGCGTATGCGCGCGGTAAGCTCCGTAACCGTCGGGACCTCATCGCTTAATGCAGGCGTTATGTTGGCGGCAATGAGTATTGCTACGAAGAACGCGATTGCCAATCCTGATGCTCTCACTTTTCAGAATCAACCTCGCTTTCCGTATCCAGATTCTTGTAGCCGTCATCCGACTCGATAACGTATTGAAGGCTTTCGATTTCGCTCTGTACAAAACTGTGGCTGCCCACCGCGAACTGGATCAGGTCGTCCGCAGTTATCTCATCGTTTGCAGCAACGCTCGAAGGCGAATTGGAAAACTCGCTGTAAACGAGCTTGTCTGTCCCCGCGCCGCCATGCATCGCAGGAACGCCGAACCAGATGAAGAAAACAAAAATGGCAACAAAAGTAGCGGCGAAAGTAAGCCTGAGATTTCCCGTACGCCTGCGCGCCCGCTTTTCGCTTTCGAGCGCGGCCATTATGCGGGTTTCGAGGTAAGGTGAAGGCTCGTCACGTTCGATGGATGCAACGGCAAGCTTCAGCTTGCGCCGGGAAGAGAAATCCTCGCGGCAGGGCGTGCAGATATCAAGATGGCGCCGGATCTTCTCGGCCGTTTCCGGATTCCTTATCTCGCCATCGAGATACAAATCAAGATGCTTCTTCAAATACTTGCAGTTCATACAATCTTCCTGCCTTTGATGAAAGGCCTTACAAGACTTCCCGGAAGCTTTTAACCATCACCATCATCGCTGAATCCGGTTGATTCAAGGAACTCCTTCAGCTTCCTGCGCGCGTAGAAAATCCTCGATTGAACCGTCCCGAACGGGATATCGAGGGCATCCGCAATCTCCTGATACGAAAGGCCCTCCAAATCACATAAGACGAGGATATTACGCTGTTGTTCGGTAAGCATATCGAGACATTGCCTGACGTGGCTCCGTTTGTACTCGCGGGTCAATTCATGCTTCGGATTGCTGGAATCGATGTAGCTTTCGCGCAGGTGTTCTTCCGTATCAACAACCTTCGGGCGCTTCTTGCGAATGAAATCGAGCGTCAGGTTATACGCGATCCTGAAGAGCCAGCTCTTGAAACTTGCGGCGCTTTTGAGCGTTCGGATGTTGAAAAACGCCTTGACGAATACTTCCTGCGTGAGGTCCTCGGCATCTTCGTTGTTTCTGATCATGCCCCGGATGAAATAGAAAATCCGCCTCTGGTATGCGCGAACGATCAGGGTATACGCCTGCTCGTCTCCGTCCTTGACGCGCTGAACGGTGAGGGCTTCGTTTGCCACTTCCTCCGAAGTACCTTCGGAAAGCCCGCTGCCAACCTGCATTTGATCCAAAACCCGCTCCACAGAACTATTGACGGCGTGTGATGCCGAGTGTTCAATTATAGCTCGTCTTCCGCAGTTCTCCAGGGATTAGTGCATCTGCACGTTTGTTTAAGAATAGACTATGTGCGCTCCATAAGAAATCCAGCGGCAGACTATTGCGCACGAAAAATGATCCTCACTGCTCAAAATACTGTTTTGACTCCTTGTGAACGCTGGTTCTTTTGTGTATAGAATCACAATGTGATTTCCGGGACGGTTTCGCGCGATGAGGGCCAAAGTGCATGATAGAATTCAACGGGTTCTTGGTGGTATGGACTCAATCAAAAATGTGATTGTCGTCACGAGAGCCGATTGAAATTCTATTTGGAGGGTGTCTATGTCATTGCTTCACGATAAACTGGCCAAGATTATTCCACCATTGCGTGAGGAAACGCGGAATCTTGTCAAGGCCAATGCATCTCTGGTAATCAGCGAAGTCACTGTTGCTCAGGCGTTCGGAGGCATGCGCGGCGTCAAAGGGCTTGTCTGCGACACTTCCCTCGTCGAACCCGACAAGGGACTCATCATCCGTGGTTATCCTATTCTGGACATCCAGGACAGGCTTCCGGAGGACATTTTCTGGCTGCTCGTTGCGGGCGAGCTACCGACGGAAGAGGAATCCGCGGATCTGCGCAAGGATCTCGCCGAAAGGAAGGGCGTTCCGCAGTACGTATGGGATGTACTCCATGCGATGCCGGAAGACAGCCATCCTATGTGTATGTTCGACACCGCGATCCTCGCGATGGAACGCGAGAGCGAATTCCGCAGGCGCTACAGCGAGGGAATGAAAAAGACGGAGTACTGGGAGCCGATGCTTGAGGATTCGCTGAACCTGATCGCAAAGCTTCCTGAGATCGCCGCGGGTGTGTACAGAATCCGCTACAAGAAGGGCGATCGGAATGCATCCAACCCCGGCCTAGATATGGGCGCGGACTACGTTGCGATGCTCGGAATCGGCGACCGCACCGGCGAATTCGCGAACCTGATGCGTTTGTACCTTACGCTTCACAGCGATCACGAAGGCGGAAACGTAAGCGCGAACACCTGCCACACTGTCGGCTCCGCTCTGAGCGACGCGTACTACGCGGTCAGCGCCGGCCTGAACGGTCTTGCGGGCCCGCTTCACGGTCTGGCAAACCAGGAATGCCTGAAGTTCGTTCTCTCGCTTCAGGAAAAATTCGGAGGCGTACCGAGCGACGAAGCTCTCAAGGAGTTCGCGTGGGAAACGCTCAACAGCGGACAGGTTATCCCCGGTTACGGTCACGCGGTGCTTCGCGTCCCCGACCCGCGGTACGTAGCGTTCCGCGAATTCGGGCTGCGCGTGTGTGGCGATGATCCGGTATTCCAGATCGTCGATAAGCTGTTCAACGTGGTTCCCGGCGTCCTCAAGGAGCATGGCAAAGCCAAGAATCCCTGGCCGAACGTGGACGCGGGAAGCGGCTCGCTTCTCTATCACTTCGGGCTGCGCGAATTCGACTACTACACCGTGCTCTTCAGCGTGAGCCGTGCACTCGGCATGTTGAGCCAGCTCATCGTGAACCGCGCACTTGGAACGGCGATCACGCGTCCCAAGAGCGTCACGACCGACTGGGTCAAGGCACAGACAGAGAAGGCGCAGGCCGGAGCATAATCGCAACGGCTGTCGCTGAATTTGGTTGATTTGAATACCCACTGGGGGCGGGTATACACTCGCCCCTTTTTTTGTCCGAGTTCGCAGATATCGCCGGCGTTGATGCTTTCGAGCGAGATGCGATGTGCCGCCCGGCGCAATTCGCAGCGTGACTACGCGCGATTTATAATGACGACATTTCCATATGTTAAAAGTTGTAAAATTATCGTTCCGTAGCGCTTAGTTCTAGTTATATATTTTTTTTTGAATAAAATGAAATACGCTTTCGAGTGTATAGAAAAAAAGAGTGATTGTCATGCGAAAGGTGTTTTTGATTTGTGTAGCGCTGATGGGCGCGCTGTTGTTTGTTGTGCAAATGCAATCAGTTGCGATAGCCGGTTGTTGCATCGTTGAAGACGAGATTGATTACCCACAAGGAATCCAGATCGGACCGACACCTTTTCCATTCTACTTTAGAGCGAGTTGTGCGGATGTGGTATGGTGTCTGCTTGAATCGGATCAAATAGACTGCGAGCTTAAACCCGATTGCCAAACTCCCTCGAACTACGTTGACGGAACGGCGATAGCGACGCCTTGCGACAGAAAACTGTAGCGTTCATGTCATTCGAAGGCGTTACATTCAGGCTGATTCAAGCGACGCCTGTCCTGGGAAATATGTGGCCTATCAGGGGGTGTCGGTTTTGCCGGTTTGTCAGGTAGACTTTCTTGGTTTCAGCTCGGTAGAGAAGGTAACATGGCTCAATCAAGCTCAACTATTGGATTGTCTGGCTTGCGTTGTTTGCATGATGGAGCCGGCGTGTCAGATTCTGGAGGATGTGGATCCTATTATCAGAGATTGCCTTGGCGAACAGTTGGATGACGCGGGAACTGACGACGGGCCTGGCGGTCCGGGAGGCACTTGGCATTCGTTTTCTTTGGGTGTATGTCCACACTTGCCCTAGCGAGTTCGTAGCTGTTAAACCGCTTGAGCGTAACCGTTCAGCATTTTGATGAGGAGGTAGAACTATGAAGATCATTACCAAGGTTGCAATTTTTATCATTGTTGCAGGTGCGTTGCTTTACGCCTGTGCCCGGTATTCCAGTGTTGACGAGAACGAAGGCGGCAAAGACAAATCCGGGGAAACTAATATGCGCGCCGCCGCAGCGTCGGATGAAGGATCCGAAATACAGCGGCTTCGCTATCCAGGCTACAATCCGAAATACGACGATACCAAGGAAGAGTATGTTCTTGAAAACCTCAGAGTTACGCATAGA
>JAGGVC010000126.1 GCA_021158185.1 bacterium
TATACACAGGTTCGATCTCCATTTTGCTCCCGATAACCTGGACATCCAGTTCGCTATCCGGCGTGATGCCGAGAAGCTCCATAATCGGCTTGTCAATGATGATGGCATAGCTGTTGCCATGCTTCACAAGCTTTTTCTTAAGTCCCATAACAGTTCACCATCCATACCGTATATACATTGTATCACCATTTGAGCGAAAAATCAATATTCTGGATAGAGGCTGAGGCGAGATTGGGCGCGCGCGCTGATTATACATCAAAAGTGCATCAAACGACAGGCTATCTTTTCGCCAGGTGTTCCGCAATCCTTGCCATCCCTTTTTCGATTTCGGATTCGGGGTAGGTCAGGCTGATTCTGAAGAACCCCTCGCCGCTGGGGCCGTACGCGCGGCCGGGCGCGATGACCACGCCCGTGTTTTCGAGGAGGTCCGCCGCAAACCTGATACTGTCGGTGAATCCTTCGGGTAGCGGTGCCCAGATGTAGAGCGTCGCATCGGGCGCTCGCATCTCGATACCCGCGTCGCGCAGCGCGCCAATGACCATATCGCGCCGCGCGCGCATTCGCGCGTTGTTCGCGCGTATCCATGATTCTGCGTCGGGATGGAGCAGGCCTTCGCTCGCAGCGTCCTGTATCGCCCCGAACTGCGATGTGTCATGGTTGTTTTTGATGCTTGCCACTGCGTCAATGAGCGTTTTGTTGCC
The DNA here is from genome assembly GCA_021158185.1 of bacterium. Taxonomy (GTDB): domain Bacteria; phylum 4484-113; class 4484-113; order JAGGVC01; family JAGGVC01; genus JAGGVC01. Next base: position 702 of record JAGGVC010000126.1, read on the forward strand.
GCAGCACCACCCGATCCGCCATCCGGTCATATTGAAAAGCTTGGAAAAGCTGTGGAACTCGATAGCGTAATCGAGCGCGCCGTCAATTTCGAGGATGCTTAAGGGCTTCTTTGCGGGATCGAAGTAGTTCTCGCCGTACGCAAGGTCGTTAACGATCCAGATGTCGTTTCTGTGCGCGAAATCCACGAGTTCTTCGTAGAACGCGCGCGGCGCGGTCGCTCCAGTCGGATTGTTCGGATAGTTCACCCAGATTACGCGCGCGCGCTTCAGGACATCCGATGGGATTGCGTCGAGATCGATCAGGTAATCGTTTTCAGGTTTGAGCGGGCAGTAGTGCAGGATTGCGCCATGAAAGCGCGATGTCGACGCAGGCACCGGGAATGCAGGCTCGTGCAGGATCGAGTAATCCCCCGGATCGAGTATGCCCATCGCAAGGTGCGCAAGCCCCTCTTTCGCTCCGATCAGGCAGAGGATGTGATCCTTTTCAAGCTCCACACCGAACCGCCGCTTCATATACTCCTTCACGTTCGAGAGGAAATAGTCCGTGCCCCCGTAGGGCGGATAGCGGTGGTACTTAGGATCAGCGGTGTACTTCTGCATCGCGGAAACCACGAACGGCGGCGTGGGCAGGTCTGGATCGCCGATAGAGAGCCTTATTACGTCAATTCCGCGCGCGCGCGCGTTCGTCTCGGCCTTGTCGAGTTCGGCGAAGAGGTACGGCGCAACTTCACTCACACGCTTCGAAACACCACGGGGCATATACTGAACTCCTTTGTGTTTACCCGAAAACGGCACTGGCCGTCACGCAAAAAAACCGCACCAAACCGGCGCAGATCGTATTTTAGCATCTGTCCGGGTTTAGTTTGAGCCACAAGGGAATTCATTTTTATTCTCCGCCCGCATATCAGCTTGTGCGCTCATTCCCGAATTTTTCGAGCACGAACGTTTCCGCGTCGATGGGAGTCGAAACATCGCCCCTGTCGTGTGCGAGGCTTACTGTTTCGAGGATGCGCCCGATGAGGATGCCGGGCTCGAATCCCATCTCGATCAGACGCTTGCCGGTTATCGGCGGGTTTTCAATATAGTCCTCGACCACCGGAATTTCGCTCTCCCATTCCCTGCGGATTTTCCGGAAGACCTCGCCGAAGAGCGATTCGCTGAACGAAAGGAAGTCGCGCATCTCCACGCCCTCGTCGAGCACGTTCTTGAGCGTCCAGCGGATAATTGGCGTGACGCTCTCGCGCGATTTGCGGATCAGCGATTCGGGGATGCGGAAGCTGTAGGTCGAAAGCGTGACCGCGTTTCCGATTTCGCGGTTCGAAAACCGGAGTCTGTTGAACATCCGCCACGCCTCGGTTCCGCCCCTTGCGTACTCGATCGCGTCCTCCGCCGTCCACATGAGTTCGGCGAATTTCACCTGTGCGCGCCCGATCGCATCCTCGTCGTATTTCTTTGCGTACGCTGCGTACCATTCAAGTTCTTCATCGTGACGGTCGAGGAACCAGTAGAGCAGATTTATCCTGTTTCGCGCGGGCGCGGCATCGAGCACCTCGTACATCCGCTCCCAGTAAATCTGGATGCCCGCAAGCTCCGGAAATACATTGAGAAGCTGCTGCATATGCTTCATGTGCCTGAAGAACATAGATGGTTTTTCAGCGAGTTTGAGCGCCTTCATAAGCTCGTCGTGAATCCGCTCCGGGCTTACTTCATCGAGTGAGATGTTTTTCGCGGACTCGACGAGATCGGGATCGAGGTCCAGGCCGAACCGTGCGGCGACCTGCGCGCCCCTGAGAATGCGGAGCGGGTCTTCGGCGAACGAGAGCGGGAATACCAGCTTGAGCATACGCGCATTCAGGTCGTTCATTCCACCGGATGGGTCTACGAGCACACCGTCGGGCGTCATCGCAATCGCGTTTATTGTGAAATCGCGCCTTAGAAGGTCATCCGTAATCGGGATCGCGGGATCGAAATCCACAGCGAAATCGCGGTGATGTACTCCGGTCGAGCGCTCTTTCCTTGGGAGTGCGATGTCGTATGTCATGCCATTTTTGAACTGCCAGCCGAGGAATTCGCATTCGTCCGAGGGCGTGAACTTGATCACGCCGAACGATTTCCCGACAATGTCGCACTTGCCGAGTTCGGCGAGCTTACCTGTCAATTCGTCAATCGGCATCCCGCATACAACGAAGTCGCGATCGGCTTCCGAACCGGAATGCGCGGCTTTGAGCAAAACGGCTGGAGAAATATCGGGAATTTCGCCGCGTCGCGCGCGCGTTTTACCCGCGCGCGAGGAATCGTCATCGCTATCGCGCGCGATCCTCAAAACTGCGGCGTGGATTGCATCGCGCACCGCGCCTCCCACAAGATACATTGCAGGATTCATCGGTACGATTATACATTCAATGGCGCAGAGAGTGATTTGTTCGGGTGAACTTACGGCCTGTTGGTATAATCGAGCCTTGGTAATCGGCCTGAATGGCCGAAGTTCTGTAACGGTCGGAGTTTCGTATGAAGATATTGCTGTCGTGGCTGAGGGAGTTCGTTGATTTCGATCTGTCGCCGTCGGAGCTCGCATCGGGACTGACGATGCAGGGCACCGAGGCGGAAACCGTGCATCCGTTTTCCATATTTTTCGATGGCGATACCGCGGTTGCACAGATCAAGTCCGCGGCGTCCGAAGTCGATGAGTTTACAGTCAGCTACGAGGTTGAAATTGACGGAGGGAAGGAAACCGCGGTTTCCCGCGCACGCCACATCCCTGTCGGATTCAAGGTTCTCGTGCGCAAAGGCAATGACGGCGTAACCATCCCGACGCTTGCGGAACTCGGACTCAACCAGCTCCGATTCCCCTTGATGATCCCAACGACTATGACGCTCGACGAAGTGAAGGCGGATGCACTGGTCGATTTCGAGACACTATCGAACAGGGGCGATCTTCTATCCCACCTCGGAATAGCGCGCGAGGTTTCGATTCTTACGGGAAATCCTTGGCGCGAACCTGAGATTTTTGAGGAATATGGCGAAACAGACGATGAAATCGCACGGCCTATTCAGCTCGACGCGCCGGAACTTTGCCCAAGATATATCGGGATAACATTCGAGGATGTTGCGATCGCCGATTCACCCGACTGGATGTGGTACAGGCTTTCTGCGCTCGGAGTGAATCCCATTTCGAACCTTGTGGATATTTCGAACTACGTGCTGATGGAGCTAGGCCAGCCCCTTCACGCGTTCGATGCGGCGTATCTCGACGGCGGGATAATCGTGCGGCGGGCTGCGGACGGCGAGGAATTCACCGCAATCAATCACAACGAATATGCGCTCAAGTCCAGTAATCTCGTCATCGCGGATCAGTCGAAGGCCGTGGCGATAGGCGGCGTGATGGGCGGAGTGGACAGCGAGATCGGCGACGATACGAAGTCGCTCTTTCTCGAAAGTGCGTACTTCACGCCGGTGAACATAAGGAAAACATCCAAACGGCTCGGATTGATGAGCGACAGCTGCCTGAGATTCGGGCGCGGTGTCGACCCAAAAGGTGCCGCGCGGGGCGCGCTCAGGTTCGCGTACCTTGTGGATAAGCTCAAATGCGGCAGGTTCGTATCCGGTAGTTACAGGGATGTCGATCTGCGCCGGGACGAGACGGCGGCGATAACCTTCCCGCTTGTGAAAGTTTCGGGCCTGCTTGGAATCGATATTCCGGATGAGAGATCTATGGAACTGCTCGAATCGGCCGGGTTTTCACTGTCCGGAAAGCCGCCCGTCATCAAGGTGCTCGCGCCGAGCTGGCGCGGTGACTTCGAAATACCGGAAGATTTCGTCGAAGAGGTGCTCAGGCTTTATTCATTTACGCGCGTCGAGCCTGCGATGCCCGATGTGCCGATGGGGCAGGGCAGGTTCGAGGATACGTTCGCGTGGGAATCGAGGATCCGCGACATTATGCTGAGTATGGCGCTCCAGGAAGTGCGTACATACACGCTAGTTAATCCCTCGGTGATCCGCAGGTGGCTCGACAGGCCTGCGCCGTCCGAGGATCAGTCGGTTCAGGACGTGCTTGAGGACGTGGTGTTCCTTGGCAATCCCGATACAGCGGAGATGAGCGCGCTTCGCGTAACGACCGGCCCGGGGCTTGTGGAAGTGCTTGCCACGAACCGAAAGAAGCACGCCGAGGCGCTTCCGGTGATGTACGAGGTAGGAAGGGCTTACGAGAAGGCCGAAGCAAAAAGGGCGCACGCGTATACGCTCGTTCGGGATGACGCGTCGTACACCGAGACGCGCACGCTGGGACTGATCGTAAGTGAGGAGATGATCGTTCCGGCGGTAATGGGCACAGGATTTTCCGGGGTTTCGCCGCTATATACCGCGCGCGCGGTTCTCGCAAAGGTTGCATCTGAACTTGGACACAGTGCATCGTTCGGCGATGCGGGCGATGGCGTGTCGCCATGGTTCGAGCGGGGCAGGGCGCTTGAAATGAAGGTTGGTGATGCGGTTGTCGGCGAAGTAGGGCTTCTGAAGACTGAGCTTGATTCGCACGACGGGAAACGGGGACGAATCGCATTCGGCGAGATGAACATAGATGAGCTTCGAGGGCTGCCTACGCCGGATCGCGGGATCGAATCGCCGTCGCAGTTTCCCGCGATTCAGCGCGACCTCGCGTTCATCGTGCCGCTCGATACGCCTGCGGGTGCGCTGATTGAGACTATCGAGGCGAACGGCGGCGGGAACCTGTGCGAAGTCGCGGTGTTCGACCAGTTTACGGGGAAAAAGCTCAAGCCGAGGGAAATCGGGGGCAGGCTTACGCCCATCAAGAACCTTGCGTTCAGTTTGCGTTTCCAGCGAAGCGACCGCACGCTTACTGGCGATGAAGTGGATAGCGCGATCTTCGGCGTGCTCAGGGTCTGCTTCGAAAAACATGGCGCAATTCTGCGCGACTACGAGCAGATCAAAAGCGAGACGGTGTTCGGCGACGCCGGGCTATGGGTAGAGCTTATGAAGCTGTACGAAGCGGAATGATGACTGAAACCGATGAACGGTTCATGAAAATTTGTTTGGAGCTTGCCAGGCGGGGGCTTGGCTGGACGTCGCCGAATCCGCTCGTCGGCTGCGTGATCGTTCACGAAGGGGAAATCATCGCACGCGGCGCGCATCTTCGGGACGGCATGGCGCATGCCGAGCAGCGGGCGCTTCTTTCGCTAATCGATCCAGACTTTGCGAAGAAGGCTGGCGGCGGCGATGCTGCGGGTGAGGCGCTGGATAATGACAATGCGACTGTCGCAAGGATGCTCGATAACGACAGGATAAGGAACATAGCCGAGGGCGCGACGCTTTACGTGAATCTCGAACCGTGCTCCCATCAGGGGCGGACGCCGCCCTGCACCGAGAAGATAATCGCCGCCGGGATTTCGCGCGTCGTGTGGGGCGACAAGGACAGCGACCTGCGGAGTTCCGGTAAGGCGAAGGCGATACTCGAATCGGCGGGAATCGAGGTTCAGACGGGGATTCTTCACGATGAATGCAGGCGGTTGAACGACCGATTTCATCACTGGCAAAAATACAAGAGGCCGTTTGTGGCTCTGAAGATGGCCGTTTCGCTCGACGGCAAGATAGCGTTGGCGGATGGGCAGTCGAAATGGATCACTAACGAGATGAGCCGTGCGTACGTGGGTTTGCTTCGCCAGGAGTACGATGCGGTTTTGGTCGGTGAGGGAACTCTGCAAGCCGACAATCCCAGGCTGACTGTGAGGAAGGATGAAATCGCGCGTTTCGCGGGTGAGATCGCGGGTTTTTCGCGCGTTGATTTTCGATATCGTTCCCCATGCGCGATCGCGCTTTCGCGTGAAGGCAAGCTCGAAGAGAATTCTGCTGTCCTTGCAGCAGAACGGCAGTCGCGCACGGAGAAATCTGTGATCGTCGTTACAAAACCAGAGTTCTCGGATGCAGTGTGCAGTCGGTTGAAGTTGCGCGATGATGTTGCCGTTCTCGGAATCCGGCATCGCCCGACCGACGGAGGTTATGTTGTCTGGGACGAGCTTTTCGCAAGGCTGCCAGAGTTCGGCATTTATTCGGTGCTCGTGGAAGGGGGCGCGGCGGTGTGGACGGATCTGATAAGGCAGGGAAAAGCTGATAAATACTACGTATTCGTTGCGCCGAAGTTCCTCGGAAGTGATTCTATCAGCGCGGTGAAATCGCTAGAACTCGGCACACTTGAAGGTGCGCCGCAAATGGAAATCGCATCGATAAAGCGTTTAGGTGGCGATCTGCTTGTCGAAGCTTATCCCAGGCACAATTAGGGGGCGGTGAATTCGGATAACTGCTGTGCACCTGTGACCGCGATGCGGAGCGTTTGGAATCTGCGAGTTTTTGGATAATTCGTGAAATGCAAATATTTCAGATGATGTTGATAATTTGTTGATAACTAAGCCTATGTGTTGAAATTTCCATTCGTTTGTGATATAAATTTTTACGCCGCCGCACAAAAACTGGAGGCTTTAGCCATGTTTAATTCCAGAACCGGAATAATTCTGGTCATCGGCTTTTTTGCGTTTATCCTGCTTGCCGCGTGCGAGGGCGGGAGCAACAATCCTGGTTCGATATCAGGGAAGTTCAGCGGAACCGGTGGTACTCTGATGGCTGACAAGGCTATCCTGATCATCCCCCCCAATTCGGTAACACTGACCGACGAGGGTTTGGGAGAGCAGAAAGGTGATGAACGCGGTCGCGAGCTTACAACCTATTTTACTCTGACCGAGAGCGTTTACGAACCTGCGTTCTTTATCGAGGGAAGTGTTTACGAGCTTCAAGCCGTGAGCCTTTTCGAGGCGGAGATTACATCGCCTCTCACGCTCAAAATCGAATACGGAGGATTTCTGCTTCCACAAGGATTTGCACCGACGGATCTCGTCATTGCCTATGCCGATATTTCTACCGGTGCAGTAGTCGAGCTTGAAAGTACCTGCAACATCGACAAGAAAATGATCGAAGCGCCGATTATGGGTCTTGGCATATTCTTTCTCAAACCAAGGTCGTTCAGCAGAGTATTTCCAGGTTACGGAAGCACACTGGAATATCGCGCATCGTCGGGTGTCAACCTTGCAGGATTCAACCCGACCGTACCGCCGTGGAACCTGAGCAGCCTGGAGATTGCTGGAACATTCCAGATTCAGTGCAAGAAGCCGCTTGTTGGAATGCCCCTTATTGACGAATACATGACTGCCGAGATGGTATATTTGTACGATGCCACCATGGCGTTCGAGAATTCGATCTGGGGCGATACAATCCCAGCACTGGCAGATGATGCCTGGCCCTCGGGCGGGGTTTTTGCATATTCCCGGCAGACCAATGAAGGTGTTGAAATGCTGATCGATCTGCTTTTGGAAACCGAGGTCGAGGGTGCTGAAGGTTCTGAAGTTGTTACAGGTACGCTCTCCGAAGCAAACTATCCTGTACTCCGCTGGGACAGCGACGGACTGCCGACTACCGGCAATCTCGTTAGCGAAGGCGTCATGGCTGTAAGTGCAGGCAATATTTTCGCGCGTGTTTACCGATACGATTTCTTAACCGGCAGCCCGGAAGGGTGGATTTCCTGGACTTGGTACGGCGAGATCGACGGTAAAGTGGTTCCTGTCGCAGCAATCATTTCCAGGAATTCGGACGCGGACGGCAGCATGATCAATCCACTCACACGCTGCACGGTTTATGATCTTGCAACCCCGATCTTGTTCTAAGAACGGTTCAAGCGCTGGATAGATAGGTTTTATATGCGTATATTCGGGCGGATGCACAGCTTTTTTGTGAATCCGCCCTTTTGTTTTGGCGACTATATTGACTTTGCGTGTCAGGCGATACACAATGCCGCGCGCGAAAAACTTACAGGGACGAGTTGGGAGAATGCCCTCAGAGATTGACCCGTTGAATCTTGAGATTGTCCTTTGGGAGCCGGAGATTCCTCAGAACACGGGGAACATCGCGCGCACGTGTGCATGTACGGGATGCAAGCTTCATCTCGCAGGCCCGCTTGGGTTCAGAATGCGCTCGCCGCATGTCAAGCGTGCAGGGCTTGATTACTGGAAGTTTGTAGAGTGGAAGAGGTGGGTTTCGATCGATGAATTATGGCGTGCACATCCCAGCGTTCAATTTCCTATCGAATTAGACGAATGGGCAAGCAGGGCGCGTACGCGTACGGCGTGGTTTTTCAGCACACAGGGTGAATTAATGCCGTGGGATGTACCGGTGCACAAGGGAGATTTCCTCGTGTTCGGCCCGGAGACGCGTGGTCTTTCAAGTGAAATACTTGAGAGTGCGGGCAAACAGGTGGTCGGATTCCCGCAAATTCCCGAAACGAGGAGCTTGAACGTAAGCAACGTAGTGGCAGCCGCAATTTATCTGATATATTCCCGGTGGCAGGCGAAATACGTTTGACACGGCGTTTTTTTGCTGACCGAATGCTGCGGTTTGCACAGCAATTATTCTGCATTGAATTGTTGTGTGTTCGTGCAACTCAGGAACAGTAAGTGTTGTGAAATAGAACTCATATTGCATAGTGCTGCATATTTCAATTGTAATTGGCTAAGCTTCCACGCTGGAAATGAGCTTTGGCATGTGGCATAATGCACCTGATTTAGCAAAGAAGGAGTTTACGTGATGATTATCGGTGTGCCCAAGGAGCAGATGATCGGTGAGTTTCGTGTAGGAGTGTCGCCCGGAGGCGTTGCTGCACTCGTTCATCGCGGTCAAACGGTGTACGTGGAAAAGGACGCAGGAAGCGGAGCTCATTTTACGGATGCCGATTACCGTGCAGTGGGCGCGGAGGTTGCGCACAGTGCTGAAGAGGTATGGGGTAGATCAGACATTGTAGTCAAGATCAAACAGCTTGTGAGGGATGAGCTTGACTATCTTCGCTCCGGGCAGGCCATTACAGGCTTTCTGCATCTTGCCATTACCCCGCGCGAAATACTGGACAAGCTGATTGAATCTAAGATAACAACGCTTGCGTATGAAGAGATAGCGGACGGCAAAGGAAACTATCCTGTCGTGTATCCGATGAGCGAGTTGTGCGGAAGGATGCTTCCGCAGATTGCCGCGCGGTATCTCGAATGCGAAAACGGTGGGCGTGGAGTGCTGCTTTCCGGAACATCAGGTATTCCTGCCGCCGAGGTTGTAATTCTGGGTGCGGGTGCAGTCGGAACTCATGCAGCTCTGGCGTTTTACGGCATTGGAGCGCATGTCACGGTTCTCGACAGAAACATAATGAAGCTGCAGGACCTTGATATGCTCCTTTCCGGCAAAGTGAATACGATTCTTGCGAGCAGGTACAATATCAGGAAGGCGCTTGCGTACGCAGATGTGCTGATAGGAGCGATTCATGCGCCGTTTAGGCTTGCCGAGCACATCGTAACGCGCCAGATGATCAAACTGATGAGGCCGCGCGGTGTCGCGATTGATGTAGCAATCGATCAGGGCGGATGCTTTGAAACAAGCCGTCCGACGACTCTGTTCAATCCATCATACGTGGTTGAGGGTATTACTCACTACTGCGTTCCGAATATGACGAGTTCCGTTGCGAGAACTGCTTCCAACTCCATAACTAATTCGTTTTTGCCTTTCCTGTTTGATATTGTTGAAGCTGGCGGAGTTGAGCAGGCGATTAAGAAAAATGAAGTACTTGCAACTGGAAGCTGCATTGAAAAAGGAATAATCTGCCACCCGCTGCTTGAACAGGTCTATTCCGAAAAACTGCCAGGGGATGTTGAGGAAGAGGAGTAAACGATGGTTCTGAGCAAGCTTTACAGAAGCAAGGTAATGAGCGCGGAAAAAGCCCTTGAAGTTGTTTCAAGCGGGGATAGAGTGTATATCCATCCCGGATGCGCCACGCCGCAGGTTCTGGTTGATGCGTTATCGGCGCGGAAGGACGACCTTTACGATGTTGAGGTGGTACATATCCTTACTTTCGGCGAAGCGCCATACGTTGAACCGGGCAACGAAAAACACTTCAGGCATAATGCCCTCTTTGCAGGATCGAATGTAAGGGAAGCAATTTGGGAAGGAAGGGCGGATTGGACTCCGATATTTCTCGGCGAAGTGCCATTGCTGTGGGAAAGAGGCATGATGCCGCTCGATGTATCGCTGATTCACTGTACACCTCCGGACGAACATGGTTTCTGCAGTCTCGGAGTGGGTGTTGATATGACGCTCTCCGCTGTGAGATGCTCGCGATACGTGATAGCGCAGGTGAATCCGCAGATGCCGCGTACGCTCGGCGATGCTTTTGTGCACGTGAATAAGATTACTCACGCGGTCGAGGTGAACGAGCCGATAGTCGAGGTTCCGCAGGTTACTGAATTTACCGACGTTCATCGCAAGATAGGCAAGTACGTAGCAGATGTAATCGAAGACGGCTCCTGCCTTCAAATGGGTATAGGGGCCATTCCGGACGCCGTTCTGAACTACCTGAAGGAAAAAAAAGATCTTGGGATTCATACGGAGATGTTCGCGGACGGAGTTAAGGAACTTTTTGAAAGCGGCGTAATAAATTGCGAGAAGAAAAACATCCATACGGGCAAGATCGTTGCAAGCTTCCTGATGGGGACGAAGTCGCTTTACGATTTCGTGGACAATAATCCTTTCGTCGAGATGCACCCGACGGAATACGTGAACGACCCGTTCATTATCGCACAGAACAACAAGATGATTTCGATCAACAGCGCTATCGCAATCGATATTACCGGTCAGATTTGCAGCGATTCAATCGGAAAGCAGATATATTCGGGCTTTGGCGGGCAGGTGGATTTCGTACGGGGCGCATCGAGAAGCGAGGGTGGAAAAGCTATAATAGGGTTTCCCTCAACGGCAAAGGATAAATCGAGAATCGTGCCGCACCTGGAGCCGGGTGCGGGAGTTGTAACCAGCCGCGCGGATGCTCACTATGTAGCAACCGAATACGGCATTGTTGACCTGTTCGGTAAGAATTTGCGCCAAAGGGCTGAGGCACTAATCAGCATTGCACATCCAAAATTCAGAGAGATGCTAGAATGCGAGGCTCGCGAACGAAATCTGATGGAATAGATCACATTTGATTTGCCGACAACTTTATGTGGTAAGATAGCATCCGGCAGGAGTGCAGCCCGGGTCTTTTCCGCTCTGCATACATTCATATGGATTTTGGCGTATCAACATTAATTGATTTCAACGTTCCTTTCGAAGCGCGTCTTGATTTGTTCAAGTCAGCGGGAATGAAACGAATCGCGATTTCAGAGGAGCGAAGCCTGCCACTATCGCAGCCCGATTCGCTCAGGTTCGTGAAGGACGCGCTCCGGAAGCGCTCTCTCTCGGTGGAGCACGTTCATGGGCCGATTTCGACGAGACTGGATTTTACAAGTTCTGATCGGGATATCGTTGACGGTACGCTTGCGATACATCGCCAAGTAGTGCGTGCCACAGCGGAGCTGGGTTCATCTATGCTCGTAGTCCACGTTTCGAGCTATCCTGATCTTGAGTATCAGGATCTTTACGAAACCACCAAACGCGCCATCGGGCATCTACTCGATCTGATCGAATATGCAAGACCATTCGGAGTAGATATAGTTATTGAAAACCAGCCGTACAGGTATCGTAGCGAGCGCGTGATCGATCAGATTATCGAGGAATTTCCAAAATCCGAGCTCAAGGTCTGTATCGATACATGCCACATCGTAATGGGGAATCCGGAGCCACTTCTGCTCCTGGAGAATTGGGCGGAGTATATCGTGACGACTCATTTGAGCGATTCAAACGGTCTTGCAGATGAGCATTTGATCCCGGGATCGGGACAGTTTCCGTGGACGGAAGGAATTGCGATATTGAAGAATGCGGGGCGTATCAAATTTCTGACTTTCGAGAATTCAAGCTGGGGAGCCGAGTCCTTCGAGCCGTATCTAGAGCGTACATTGCTTGCCGGGGAATGGCTGTGCCAGCTTTGGGAAAAGGTTGATGCGCATACTGCTGATGTTGCGTCTCCTCGGATCAGAGCTAAATGACCACCGCCAAGTTACCTGAGTCGGAGAGAAAGAAAGCCTCTGTGTGAGCAGCTAAAAGCTATGATTGCCGGTAGAATCTTCAAGTATGGTGACGATGTCAACACGGACGTTATTTTTCCCGGCAAATATACCTATACCGTAACCGATCCCAAAGAGATGGCGACGCATGCGTTCGAGGATCTCGACAGTGAATTCGTGAAAAAGGTGAAGCCGGGCAGTGTGATCGTCGCAGGAAAGAACTTCGGGTGCGGATCGAGCCGAGAGCAGGCCGCCGTATGTCTGGTTGAGTGCCGCGTAGGAGCGGTAGTCGCCAAGAGCTTCGCGCGTATCTACTTCAGAAATGCGATCAACTGCGGGCTTGCAGTAATCGTGTGCCCCGAAGCGGTGGACGCCGCGGAAGATGGCGGCGAAATTGAAATTGATATGGCAAATGGCACTATTGCATTAGCGGGGGAGTTGTTTCGATTCGCGCCGCTGCCGTCTGAAGTTAAGGAAATCCTCGATGCAGGCGGACTGATTCCGTTTATCAAGGCTAAGTTCGCAGGCGGGTAGCTGAGAAACCTGATGACCAAAATAAATTAAGAATGCTGACCGCATCTCGTTAGATCCTGCATCACAAGATCCATGCACTATTCAGGACTCAACGGAGACCCACTTATTTCCCGATAGCTGACCCCTCGCTCGCCGAATATGCTCTCGTAAAGAACAACGCTTGCGAACCTTGCCGTGACAGGTTCGAAGTGAAAAGGGCTTTTCTCGATCTGTTTATCGATTGAACCGGAAATATCCTGAGTGTTCCGGTTTGCCCAGACGCGATTCAGACGACGAATTTTATTGAGGTTCTTTTCGTTGCGCGCGGACGGTGAATCACCTCGTCGCAGTTTTTTGAACCTGGCGAGAGTGAGGTGCGGTGTGAATGGCCTGTCATCGGGCTTCACCCATCTCGATGTCGCCTGCCTGAATAAAAATGCAAGGTCGGAAAGTGTGCCGCGGAGCGAGCGTTCAAGCTCTGCGGACAGAAAGAGCACGCGCGGAAAGCGCGGCTTGCCGAAGAAGCTCAATCGGTCGAAGCGTAATGAAAATGCGGGGTACATGGATGGAATTGATTCAGTCGCAGTGAGGATGTTGGGAATCTCGGATGCTTCGACCTCACCAATAAAGTTCAGAGTAATATGGAGATTATCTGAAGGAACCCACCTGGCATCGTCGAAGTGCTGCATTAGTTCCTTGGATAGGCTGGCAAGTTCGGTGCGCGCACCGCTGTTGATCGGCAGTGCGAAGAAGATTCTTTTGAAGCCCGGCTCAATCTTCGGCATTTCACGCCTCGATCTGGTATGAAAATTGCAGGAAGGCTGAATCAATCAGACGAGAACACCGGTTCTTGTCAGTCCTGCTTTTGAATCAATCCAAGTTACAAACAAATGTGCTTCAGTATTGAGCTATTCGCCGTTCGATTTGGTCTTGACGATATTGATGGGAAGCATGTACATATCGTATATCACGTAGTCCATCGGGATTGTAACTTTGATTTCCTTTTCTTCGTCGGGATGTAGATCGTCTGTGGGAATGCCTTGAGATTCGGCCTGCTGTTCTTCCGGCGTGGGCGGACGCGGTATTACGACCATGAGCTGGTTGTTTTTCTCGCCTTTCTTTATTTTCTCAAGAGTTTCGTCTACCTTGAGTATTTCAGGGCCGAGCGGGAGAGGGCCCGCGGAAATAGGGAAGAGCACGGTGCCTTTACCGCCGTATTCGTTGTAAATGCTTACGAGACCGCCGCCGCCCTGCACGATGAGCGATGTCTGACCTTCAGGGAAATCGCGCGGTATTCTGATCATTAACTCCTGCTCAATCGTTTCACCGCGGTAAGGCTGCAGCGTCACTTTGACGTTGACGATCTCTCCCGGCATGAATTCCTTGACTTCAAGGTCCGGAGGAGGTGCCTCTTCTTCCGCTGCCGTGATATCTGGAGCCATTTCAGCTTCTGCTTGCATGTTTGCCGCTTCGCTCTCGGTATCAATGTTTTCGCTGCCATTCTGTGCTTGTTCGGTTGTTTCGGGCTCAACGTTACCTTCAACTTCTGATTCCTGTTGTTCCTCTGCGTCGGGATCGATGATTTCAGCTTTGTCCACGCTTGCATTGATACGGTTATTGGTTACCTCAAAGTCAATGCTGAATGTATTGATTCGGATGTCGCGATAGTTGTTGAAAAGAATGAACGCAGCTGTGGGGAGGGCTTCTGCGGCCACGAATGAGGCCGCGTTGAAATTGTCATAGAAGTAGTTCTCGCGCTCGAAAGTCTCTTCAAGTTCGTCCGATTCAATTCTATAGGTGATTTTTATCGTTCCGCCGCCATCACGATCAAGCATCTGGTAGTAGGACATCATCGTAACCATATAAAGCAGCGTTTCGAAAAGGTCTTCGTCACGAATAATCTTGTACACGTAGGTTTTTTTTTGGTTCAGGTCAATATCCTTGATGTTTATCCTGACATCGATCATGTCAGGCTGAAGGCCGACGATTCCTCCGACTGCTGCCGCGTGATCGTAAGTTAACGTTCCGACCTGGTTCAGCATATAGCCGTCCTTGAAGCCGCGCATGATGTCGCTGTATGTGTACGAGATATAGGCCTTGCCGAACGGCATGTTGATAATGCCGTCCTGAAACATACCGTGTCCGAATGCAAGAATGCGATTCTGGTCGTCGATATATGTGAGAGTTCCTATCCCTGCAAGATCGAAGTCTCCTGTTACAAAGGCGATTGCGAGCGCATCACCGGGCTGAAGTGTGTTGATGTCGCCCTGTTCTTTGAGAAGGCCGTAGCCTTTCGGTCCCGCGCCGGACGGACCTTGCGCAAGCGTAAAGCCGGAAAGCTTGGAGTTGCCCTTGAGGATTGGCTCAACCATATCGAAAGTACGTGCGCTAACACCGCCCACGAGAAGCCTTCCCTTCAGTGGAACAGCATAAACGGGAGCGACTGGCGCTGTTCTAACGGCATTCATTTTAGCGGCATAATCCCAGTCATTCGTGTGGATGACCGAAGGAGCTTCCGTCTCGTTGTTTTCCTCATCCGAGTCGGAAGGGATGACTGGCCCGCCGGGGCCTGTTGAAAACTGAGTGAATGCGGGAGGCAGTACTGTATTTTCGCTGTAATCACGTTCCTCACCCTGATCGAGAGCTTTGAGCATCGAGATGATCGGTGTGGCCCCGCAGATATGAGTGTCGGTGCCCGGTATCGCGGAGCTTATTGCCCCTGCAAGCTTGCCCTCGAAGTAAATGGGGCTGCCCGAATAACCTGCGGCGATTCCATTGGAGAAATCAACGGCTGCACCGGTTACTTTGAGGAGGATCATCGCACCGGCGTCGAACCCGCCCTCCGGAATGACATCGATAACTTCGATGTCGAATTCGTCGATTCGGGTTCCTTCGATTACGGTTTTTCCTGTGCCTGCAAGCCCCGGATAGATATCTTCAACGGCGAAAAAATCGCTTGCGTACGCATTTGATTGGATCAGCACAAAGGCCAAAAGAAGCACAGACAATGAAAACATGATTCTGAGTTTGTTCATAATCAGCTCCTGATTGGAAAAACAGAACAGAGTTTGTGTTGTCAGCTGCTAACTGTCAACAGGGAATTTATACCCTAAATACCTTGTTCTTTGTAGCTTTTGACTTGCAGGGAATGCATTTTGCGTAAATCAATAATTTCACATATCGGGTTCACAAGCATCTTCATGCGAGCAGAAATGCGCTTTTCAGCGTGTACGCAAGTGCTCGGTGGTTACCCGCTTGTCGTTTGTTTTTGCTGGGCCAAGGGCACACGAGGAGTAATGAGGTAGAGCGGGGGATGGATCAGGATTGCCATCCCAGGCGGAGCAAAGCACAGTCGCCAATCCCAACACAATACATTTCGCCTGCACGTTACTCCGCCGGGGATGTTGCAACCCAGGTTGAAGAGAGTCTGAACATTTTTCAAAATGCTGCCAGTCTACTGATCTACTGAGAAATCTCAGCGAAGACCGGATGCATTTTCTTCTGCAGTGTCGCGTTATCCCGGGGGATGTTCGGGAGAATGAAACTGCATGCCGAATTTTAATGTTCACCTGAAGGCAGCGCTTTCCGGGGAAAAACGTTGCCCTGTATCATTTAACCTGAGATAGAGCACTTTGGCTATAGGCTATGACAGTGTTTCACAACAGAGACCATTTTTGACATGTCGGATGTCAGTGCGGTTTCGTAGCATTTGCCCATTCACGTTTGGTGATCAAAATCTTGTTTCCTCTGCTTCGCGCAGATTTACATTTCTTCTTTGTGCTTTCATAAGGTAGAATATATGCAGCAATTTTCCGGGTGTTGAAAGGTGCAGGTTGCCAGTTTATTCTGGTTATTGTGGGTGAGTGAAATGGAATCATCATTAAGGATTGCTCGTTTTTGTTTTGTCTGCATTGCCGCGATTATGCTGGCGATTACTCTTCTGTCGTGCAAGGACGGCGGCGGAAGACTAGTCATTACCCAGCCCAGTGACTTGGTCAAGACCAATGCTACAGCAGTTTCACTCGGCGACGACAAGCCGATCGTTCTCGATTATGACCACGGGAGCGGAGCGACGCCGCAGGGATTTGTGCCCGTCGATTCGTTCGAGCTGGACAATTCCATCGCTGGCGAGTTCACAGCGGCAGTCGAAGTTACACTCGTTCTGACTGAAGGCGTTGCCCCTGGAACTTCGATTTACATCTACGAGATCATTAGAGCAACCGGCGCACTTATTCCTGTGGCAAGCTCGGTAGTCGGGGAGGATGGACGAACAATCGTCATTACTCTCAATCGGCAGGGAAGATACCTGGTGCTTATCCTAGCTGACCAGATGGATCCCGCGGCGCAGTTCGAGGTGTGGGCTTTCGCCGACTTCGCACTAGGGGAAGCGCCGCTGGAAATCAATTTCTTTGCTTTTGAAAGCGGTGGAATCGAGCCTATAACGTATCTTTGGGATTTCGGCGATGGCGGCGAAGGTGAAGGTTCGGTCGTTTCTCATTCGTACCTTGCGATGGGCGAGTACAACGTTGTGCTTACCGCGACGGACGATTCCGGTCGAACAGCGGTCTTTGATTCCACATCCATCGAAATTACAGGTGAGCCTGCACCGCTCGATGTCGTACTTCAGAGTCCGCAGCCTACCGGGAACGAAAGAGAGATGCAACTCATCGCAACGGTTTCCGGGGGCTTTGCACCGTTTACATACGAGTGGGATTTCGGCGACGGAACTGCGAGTGAAGAGCCGAACCCGATTCATACATATGCCGAGTCCGGTATTTTCGCAGTTAGCGTTACAGTGACAGATGCCTTTGGCTTCACATTCACGCCGGATTCACAGACAGCGGACGTAAGAAGCGCTTCGCTTGATGGTGCACCGCTTGCAGGTCAGCGTGAACTCGATGTTACGTTCGATGTATATGCCGCTGCTGACGATGACAACCCGACTGTCGTGTCGCTCGACTTTGGTGATGACAGCGGTCTATTTGTACTGAGCACGCTCACTGAAGAGGATCTCACCATTGACGAGCAGGTTCTACACACTTACCTTTTGCAGGGAACATATACGGCGACGTTGTTGATTTCTACGATGTGGCAGAGCGAAGCGCTGGAGATTCAAGATACCGTGCAGATTGTAGTCGGGCCTGGTACTCCCGAGATTCTAGATGTTGCTCCTAATCCTGCCAGTTCGGGAGACCTGATTACCGTTACCGGCAGATTCTTCGAGGACGGCACGAACGGTACGCTCAGATGGAGCGGCACGGACATCCCTACGGAAACCTGGTCCGATACCGAGATAACGTTTCTTGTTCCAGCGTCGTCCGTGGATGGTGTTGTAACTGTGGTAAATGAAGGGCTAGAGAGCATCGGCGCGGATTTGAAAGTGATACCGGATATTCCTGAGTGGGGCGAGGGTGGTCTAGGCCAGTTCTAGTATCAGCCAGCCCGGTTTTTTTGTGTTGCGCCGATTTACGAGGCGAATGTTGATTTGCTTCGATGAGGCGTTAGAGTTGATTAGTATTATTCCTGATCTATGGCGGTGATTGAAGTGAGGAAATTTGTACTTGCTTCGTTTCTGTTGATTCTGATTGTGCTTGTTTCGCTTGCTTGCGGAAAGGGCACAGGAATGAGGTCCGTTCCGTTCACAAGCGGATTCACGAACGTTGGCGATGATGCTGCAGACGTCGAGGAATCCCCGAATCTCACGCTGAATGTAATGCGCGATACGAGTGGGCTGCCAACGGGCGTACGCATCACGTGGCTGTACTCGACTCAGGCGGGGGTGGCTGGTTACAACATCTATCGATCAACCAGTTCCTTTACTGATACAGGGCAGGCGGTGCTGGCAAACGCCATCCCAGTTACCGGGGCTCCCGGTGTCCTCGCGGACTTCGAGGATATTTTTCCCGTAACGATCGGTGATGAGTTCTTCTACCGGATTACTGCCGTGGATTCCGAAGGTGACGAAAGCCCGTTGTCCGATGAGCTTTCGATTGTGATTTCCCACCATTACATAACCGCCTTGAACGTCTATTCAGGCGGTGCTGATGATGTAATCACAATTCTCGGTGGTAACTTCGGTGATTACGATGAACAGAGCGACCGAGTTATGTTCTATGGTGTGACCTTGTATCTGCCGTCATCCCTTGATCGTTCGCCTTCGGCTGTAGCTTCACAGGGCTTTGTCAGTGCAACGGTAGTTTCCTGGCAGAATGAGCAGATAGAAGTTGTTGTGCCTCAGTTTACGACATCCGGCACGGTTCGGGTTCAAATCAACGGAGTGAATGCCAACCTGGACGGCACGTTTACATCGACGGATCCGTATATGCTCTCAGCCGCACCCGACCCAGCGATCGAGGGGAAATTGCTTACGATTACTGGAAACAATTTTGGAGACGTTAGGTTGTCGAGCATGGTAAGACTTGGAGCTGTAACATTGAACAAGGATTCCGATTTCGAAGAATGGTCGAATACCGAAATCAAGTTGATTATGCCTATGAAGATTTTGGGCATCATCAAACTTGACGTCGTAGTTCCCGTAAAACCAGTATCAAATTCGTTTATGATGAACATTGCTCCGCTGCCCGATCCGGTCATTTACACGGTAACTCCACTATCCGCGTTCAACGGCAACATTGTTACGATTGGCGGTGCTAATTTCGCGGAATATGTGGCTACAGAGGATTTTGTATCACTGCGGGGCATTCCAGCTTCCAAGGTGGGTGCGATGCTCAGGAAACCGTCTGCAACGGCGGTAGAGCAGTATATCGGAGCACGTATCATTAGCTGGACGGATACAATGATCTCCATATTTGTACCCGATTATACAACGATCGGACCGGTGAGAGTTGATAGAGGAAGTAAGAGCGTTGTCTTTGATGGCCCGTTTGACTCGCTAAGCCCTGCGATTTTCAGCGCAACACCGGATCCGATCCCTGCAGGTCAGATTCTTACGCTGACTGGTCGTAACTTTGGCGACATCAGGGGCACGAGCTACGTTAGAGTTGGAAACGTGATGCTCGGCAGCGATGCGCAGTACGACTTCTGGGGGGATACGGAGATACGGTGCTTTGTTCCAGGCGGTATTGGCGGGATTCAGGACGTGATCGCATCCATTGACGGAAAGGGGCAGTCAAACGCACTTTCAATTTCCATTACTTCTGCGCTTTTGCCCGTGATAGAAGATGTATCTCCTCAGAAAGCCACAGGCGCTCAACTGGTAACCATCACAGGTCAGCATTTCGGTGATGTTGCAGGGACAGTGAATATTAACGGAGCTGTGATAAAGACTGGCGCTCCGAATCTTGTGGGGTGGAGCGATACGCTGATAGACATAACTGTGCCTGACACCGCCGACTTAACAGGCCGAATCAAGGTCAATACAACTGATGGAAGGAACAGCAATGAATGGTACTACAGACGAGGAGTACCGCAGGACGCCGCTTTCAAGAATGAGAGCATCCTGTTTGCAGGGCAGATGACGGGAATCGGTTCCGATGCTGTAAATGACGGCGCGTATTCGCACTTCTTCTCCATTTCGGCGAATGCCCGCGAAATCGTGCATGTCAAAGTAGACGATAACACGGGCGGTGTTCAGGAAGGCATCGTAACGGCTTCATATCCCAACCTGACAGCAAGACTTGCAACGGTATTCGATGGGACAAATATTTGGCTCGCGTTCGTTTCAAACAACAAGGTTTACATAACGAGCAGTGCCGATCAGGGATCTACGTGGGATATGCCTGCAACCGAGGTGTTCGCTGGACCTGCAGATATCGGATCGCTCAGTATTTGCAGCGATTTCGCAGGCAATGCATCCCTCGCGTGGGGTGATATAGCGACCGGCGATGTGTATTTCAGTCACTTCAGTGCTGCAGCGGGAGGCTGGGTCAATGAGATCGTCGGTATCGGATATACCGTCGGAGATGTTGATGTTGCAATTCAGGATCCCGTTGCAGGAAAATTGACTCTGGTTACTTACTATACTCTTGCAACGGACGAGATTCAGGTTCTAAGCAACACTACAGGCCTGTGGACACCATACATCGGCCCGGTCGTCGGCGGCGGACTCTATCACAACGTGTTATTCAAAGACAATGATGCCGAGCCGAGCGTTCTGTTCCTGGATGCTGGCGGCAATATTTCGCTGGCTTCCGAATGGCCCACTGACCCGGGTGTATGGTCTCTTCTCACGATTCCTACGTCGGCTGGTCTCGGTAACGGACTTGATTCTCTTGATGCAGGAAGCCCGATTATGTATATCGCAACCGGAAGTTTCGGTGGTAACATAGATCCGTATTTGATCGAATATAACTATGTTGCCGATTCGAGGATTGAGTACCATATGATTGATATCAACAATAAATATGCAGCGTATCCGGCGGTGCTCGTTGATTCTCTGGGCGATGTGAAAAGCATGCATACCGACGTAACGTTGTGGGATCATTGGATTGTCAATTGGGATACATCGGGCGCAGGCAATCATGTACCGGTGAGCTACGGCGATGATTTCGGCGAGATAGTTGCGATGAGCGGTGATGATCATCTGGCAATGGATCTTGCAGGTGGAACCGGTTTTCTCTTCAAGGATGCCACTGCAAATAAGCTGTATTTTGGCTACTACAAGGACGGCAAGAAATACTCCCAGCTGATTGACGGAGGTGCGGCGACGGACTACCTTGTTGCGGGATTGGACTGCGTTGGGACGAGCTACCATGTCTTTTATCAGAAGGGGACCGATCTGACGCACTGCATCGTCGATGTTTCAAATCCTGACTCGCTTGATGTGGGAACGAAAACTGCTATTGCCAGCTTTGGTGATACCGTACACGAGGATATTGCAGTTCTTTCGGGAAGTCCTGGTGATACTGTGATGAATGTTTTGTACGTTGAGACAACAACTGCAACTGGTGCTAATGAGAGGCTGATGCTTGGCAGTATGAGCGAGAGTGCCTGGGTATTCGAGGAACTTGCTAATCTTGGATCCCTTGCAATAAGCGGTATCGATCTTGCGATGAATCCGAATCTCGAAAACCGTGTCCCTGTCTACTTTGATTCAAGCTTGAACCAGCTGATGGTCGGCCAGTTCGACGGTACTTCGTGGACGTTTGCGCCAGCGGGGATCACTGCCAATTCAGGCAAATACCCCGTGCTTGAGTATAAGTATGGAGTTGGGTGTGAGGCTGTTGCATTCGATGAAACCGCCGGAATAGTCGAGCAGTTGATTCAGTTCGATCCTGTTTGGACTCAGGACACCATTTCAGATCTCATGGGCACAGATTCGCCATACGATATGTGGGGAGGAGCCTTGAGTTTTGCTGGCGGGGATGCCTGGGGGCTCGTTACAGCGTACTACTGTTCACAGAAGGGTGAATTCCAATATGTCATCCGCGAGGAGGAGGGACTGTACACGTACAAGGACGCTTTCTACACAAATCCGATTGGGGATATCGATTACACTGCGTGCGCAGTGGATGGAAATGCTGGTTCTACAATGATCTACCAAGGAGCGAATGACTTCGGTCTTTATCTCTGCCGTCAGGACCTGCTCGCCGTATCGTAAGTTGTAGCGACCTCGAATAACGGTATCAGGTTTGAGATGAGCCGGGGTACATGTCCAACACTCAGTTGCCCGATCTCGTCGTTCCGGGAAGTGAAATCCCCGCTCGCTTATTCCGTGACCGTGAAATGCAAAAGGTTTGATACAAAACCGTCCCTCAATATACACACAGGTCCGCTTTCGGCGTTGCTGAATGGCGGGATTATTGCTGCTTCCGGCTGTGGATAAGGCGGGGGATCGCCTGTATTTTGATCTGTTTCCGCGTCGGGTGGAATTGCTGGCGGAAGCTCGACAGGAAGCGAAAGGGGATTATAGGGAACGAGAACCCGTATAAGAGTATCTGTCCAGTCTATCGGAACAGCTTCGACATCTCCGAATGTAATCGTGTTTCCACTTGCGCTTGCGCCGAAGGATTCGCCGTGAATTTCCACTGTTGCACCAATGGGCGCGTTATTGGGTGTGATGTTCAGGATCATTGGTGCATAGATGTCCTCTGAAGAAAAATTTCTCCGTGTCAGAATCTGCGCCAGCGAGACGCCATTATCGATGCCATCACTGTCAAGTATGCTGTCATTCCCGTCTGTAAACCGAATGATAATGTAGCGCGCTTGCACAAGCGGAAAACTCAGCATGGCAGCCTGATTATGAATGAGTACAAGCTCTCCATCAGTCATAGCGGATTCATCGATTATCGGGATATACGATTCCGCAAGAATAGGCAGAGCGGGATCGTAAACACCAGAAGCAAAAATCCTCAGTGTTTGGCTGTACGGCGGATCGGAAATGCTCATGGTTCTTCCGGAGAGCATCATCCAGTTAAGCGTTTCGGACTGCGGAAGCTCGATTACAATCTCGCAGGGCGAAGAATCAATCAATTCCGCATACCAGAATGATGTTGGAGATTCATCGATCGCTCTTGCTGGTGAATGGCTGGAATCGAATTCGGAGTCAGCTCGGGCGGTTGCGCCGAACGATGAAACTGTCGGACTGTACAGGTGTGAATCTGCAGTGAATGAAGTCGATTGGGAGTCCGGTGATTGTGTTGCTCCGTCTGATGCGAGAAGAGTGTTTACGGATAATTCGTACCAGCCCCCCGGAAAAAGAGGATCCGATTCGAGTCGCACCCTTTTTCCATCGTCCATCAGTACAGCGCGATATATGTATTTTTGAGGTAAAATTGAATAGTGAGAAACATCGGTTGCATAGTAAGGATCCAGTGCCCGGTTAAAGAAAATATCCAGATGGGATATTCCATCCGTGCGCACTCCAAGAAGCTCAAGGTCGATTTGCGAAGGAGACCAGAACGCTTGATATGCATTCACAAGACCCGCACCAAGTTTTCCCGCAAGTTCCGGATATTTGTCGTCAAAGCTCTTAGCGCCGATCATGAGAGCAGTTCGCACATCATCGAGCGTGTATCCCGGTTTCTCTGAAAGGATGAGCGATGCAAGTCCGCTGATCAGCGGAGCTGAAAGGCTTGTACCGTCTACAGACGCGTAAGTTCTTGTTTCGCCATCGGAGTTGACTGTCAATATGCTGGTTGCGGGGGCAAGGATATCGAGGAATTCACCATAATTCGTTCCTTCCGTTGCCTCGTTCCAGATATCGCTTATTCCCTTTGTTCCGCCCACCGCGATTGCTTCTGGATAGTACGCTGGTGCGCAAAGCTGAGGCGATTCCTCGCCGGCATTTCCTGCCGCAGCAATAACTATCTTTCCATAATCAGCGCAAACGCTCGTTGCTTCGGCGAGGAGCTTCTGGGATTTCGGATAGACAGCGCTTATGTTGATTATTCTTACTTCGGGGTATTTTAGAGTGTGCATCATAGCGCGGATGCAATCGATAACGAGCCAGCCCTTGGATTCGCCAACAAGGGAATCCACTCGGAGCGACATAATTCGTACGTTCCAGTCGACGCCTGCGATTCCCTGAGTGTTATTTCCAGCAGCACAAAGGACGCCTGCCACCCTGCTTCCATGTTGGGCACCGTCATCAGCATCACCGTTTCCGTCCTCGTCGATTCCGTTTCCTGGCGTTGCGCCGCCATCGCCACGTAAGGATGGGTCATCATCATGTGGCGGGCTAATGAAATCCCCGCCTTCAGGGTGAATACGTCCTGCGAATTCAGGATGGTCATAATCAACGCCGGTGTCGATAATTGCGACTGTTAAATCGGAGGAACCAGTTGTCGAACCCCAGACATAGTCGATGTATGTTCCGATGATGTAATACTGATCGTTGAAGTACGGGTCATTCGGTGTGACGGGGTCGGATGCGGCTGAACCGTAATAGTGAGGTTCTGCCAGCCTGACTGAAGGATGCAACTGAATTTTCTCGATATACTCGTCGAGTTCAGGAACATCCGATGAATCTAGTCCGCTTACAAGCCGGTATTCTCCGGCTTTCTTGAAGGACGGAATCCTGGAATCAGGGATGGCAAAACGCAATTCAGCAGCAAGAAGCTCAGGTATCCACTCGATCAACTGTGCTCCTACATCGGATGCTACGGTTCTTGCATCATCCAGCGTGGAGCCTTGCACAAGAATTGCAATCACTTCGTCCGCAACAAACCCGCCCGGCGCGAGCTGTGTTTTCTTGGGAAGAGCTTCATCAGAAGTATTCGTCACAGAATCAGATATTGGCGATAAGTCGGCATTTTGGTCTTCCGGCTGAGATGCCGGTGAATCCAGTTGTGAAGAAGAATTTGCTTCAGGGGGAGTAACGCTATGGGGAATATCACGCGATGTGCATCCAAGCAGAAAAACGGCGGTTATCGCCAGAAGTATCTGAGCGAAAAGGCGACTATTCGATGCCACAGTAATATTGTACCCTCAAAATTCGGCCACGCGCCTGAAATGGCACAATGAGACTGGCAGGCTGGCTTGTTTGCTTGGAGGCTACAGCGCGCCCTCGATGCATGCATAATCGCCGAGGACGAGATTGCGCGGTGGCTGGTTTATGACGGCGCCGATGCCGATCAAGGATCCGCTCAGGAAACAGCCGTGCATTGAAGCACCGGGATTAACGATCGTATCAGCGAGGATACATCTTTCGACAGCTGCACCGTTTGAAATCGTGACATTGGGTCCGATAATCGAATCCTTCACAACGGCGTCGGGAGAAATATACACCGGAGGAATAAACACGCAGTCTTCGCCTTTCGGCTCGGTGTGCATGCTTTCGATCATGTGCTGGTTGGTTGCGATGAGTTCGTCGGGCTTGCCGCAGTCGAACCAGCCTTCTACGTTGAATATCCGAAAATCGGTGTCTGATTCGACCATCCTTTGGAACGCGTCGGTCAACTGAATCTCACCGCGCGTCCGGATGTCGTTTTCCACGAGATAGCTTAAAGCTTCAAACAGCTTCTCTGGAGTTTTTATGTAGTTCAAGCCGATAAGAGCTAGGTCGCCTATGAATTCAGCAGGTTTTTCGACCATTTTGATGATTCTATCGCCTTCCGTTTCGACAATTCCGAATCTTTCAGGATCGTTCACCCGTTTTACGCCGAGCGCGCCGTCACTTTCGCATTTGAAAATCTCAGCCAAGTTTCCATCTACAATCGTGTCGCCAAATATGATCAAGAGTTCTTCCGATGGCTGAATCGAGTCTCCGCACAGCCATATTGCATGACCGAGTCCGAGTCGCTCGCGCTGGTATATGTACTCGGTATTCAAATTCGGGTAATTGGCGCCTACGTATTCCTTAATCAGCTCGCCAAGGTATCCGATGACGATGATAACGTCCTCTATTCCGAGCGCAATCATCCTGTCGAGAATATGACCGATTATGGGGCGGTCGCCCACTTGAACGAGTGCCTTTGGTGTCGTGTTCGTGATCGGCCTGAGACGGCTTCCGACACCTGCCGCGGGAATGATGGCCTTCATAACTTTTTCCTCCAGAAATCACATGGCTGAATCGCCAGCTCGACGTAAATCGTCTCACATATTACCAGAAAAGGGCGCAAGTCGTAAAGCGCTAGAAGATAAGCGTGATTGCCGAGTGCATGTGAAATTTTGCCGTTAATGATTCATGAGCATGCGAGCGCAAATCACATACAGAATTCAAGCAATGGAATTCTATTTGCAAAACCAGGCGATTAATACTAGAATATATGCTCAGGAAGTTGACGCTGTTTTTCGTTGCTGGAGATTTGGAGACACGCCGTTGTTTAATCTGAGAGCTTGGGCTTTGCCATTGGCATTGGTGCTTGCACTGGCATTATCCGCGTGCGAAAGCACGGGCGGCACTTCATCGAGTAATCCCATCGCAGGTTTCTCCGCAAGCGATACGGATGAAATAGTCTACGATGTTGTGCTTGGAATTCCCCCTGCGGAATCCAGTGAATTCGGAGACAAAGCTGTTCTTTCCCTTGTTCCGACGGAAGATGAAGGCGGATTTATTCTTACCGCAGACGGGACTGATGTACGTGTCTGCTATGCAACGATCAATTACAACGCGGATTCGATCCGTTTTATCGGTGCATTCGGCGGTGAGGTGAATCCGGCTATTTTTGCAGCGATCGAAGTTCGTCCGGGCACGGTTCATATCGGCTGGGCAATACCCGACTTTGATGAAAAGAGCGGACCTTCGGGCAAAACAACCCTTATGAACCTGAAATTTGGCATCGGGGGCGTTCTCGAAATACGCGATATCTCGAAGGTTCCTGACAGTGAAGGGCACGCTGTCGATGACCTTGAGAGCGAATGGACGGAAGATGGTCTCAGCATCACGTTCTACGAAAGAAACCCGGGTGACTACGATAGAGGCGGCGAGGTCGGCGTGCCGGATATCACGCCTATTGCACAGAATTATCTTGCCGAAGTCAATTCTGAGGATGAAAATGATACGCTTGTCGTAATCGACGGAGATGGCAGCGGCGAGATCGGAATTCCAGACATCACGCTTATTGCTGAAAATTATCTTTCGGACATAGAAGGCTATGCACTTCAGTTCTCCGTTGACGGCGGAGTCAACTGGATTCCGGATGAACCTGCGATAACCGGCCTGGAGGGTGTCCCGCTTTACGTCAGGGATGATTCGGCCTTTGTAACGATCGATCAATGCTATCAATTCCCGCGCTGGACAATCCTGATTCCCATTGAAGAGGTTTTCGAATACCAGATTCCAGGGCTCGATCCGGGCAACGACAATATGCTTGTACGCGTGTATCCGACTGATGGCGAGGGCGTCGGCCCCGGCAGCAACGAAGCTGAAATTTCCATCATTAGCGAGGGCGATACGGAACCACCGCAATGGGTCGATACCGAAGGGCTAACACTCCTCGATCCGGTTTCGAATTTCAACACGCTCCAACTGGAATTCGGTGAAGCAGTTGACGACAGCGGCGAGGACGTGGTGTACAGGATCTATTATGCAAAGTCAGCCGAGTTCGATTCGCATTACGCCGAGCTCGAAGAAAATCCCGATGCGATTGGTTTTACCGAAATCTGGCCCCGCTACGACGAAATGCCGCCTTATTCCCATGAGCTTGTCGGGCTTGAGCCCGGCCAGGAATACAAGGTGCTTGTTCGCGCAAGAGACGATGCGTTTCCCGATATGAATATCGATTCGAACACGAATATTGGAACGGTCGTTGTTGATGAGCATTCGTTGCTTCTCAGCGAGATTCTATGGGCCAAGTCTGGCGATTCAGGCGAGCCCGCAAACGGCGATGTGATTGAACTGAGCGTTGAGATTACCGGCGGCACAGGCGAGATTAGTACAGTCTGGAGCGACGAAAGGCCGGACGCCGGGTATTTTGTAGGCGACGGTATTCTTGAAGGCAACGTTGCAACGAATATGTGGGGTACTGCTCTTGGAAGTGAGTGGTATACGATAAGGATAAGCGCAACTGACGCCGAAGAACGGAACGGGATGCAGGAGACCTCCTTTTATGTGGGCTGGCAGCCGATCCCGAGCTTCAACGACGACATTTATTCGATAATCGAAGCTTCTTGCATTTCTTGCCATGGCATTGGCGGCGCTTCGGGCCTTGATATGAGCAATACTTCCACAGCTTTTGAAAACCTTGTGAATGAATCTTCGGCTCAAGTGCCTGAAATATACAGGATAGAGCCATTTGAGCCGGGGCAGAGCTACCTCATATGCAAGCTCCTGGATGGTTGTCCGATCAACACGGGGGTACGGATGCCGAAGGACGCCGATCCGTTGCCCGAAAGCGAGTTCCTTGACATCTTGAGATGGGTATATACCGGAGCAAATGAAGGTGCTCCCGACCCGACGAAGATCTATTTTGCCGCACCAATTCTTAGGCTGGTGAGCGGAGAAGATCCTGTGAGTGAGATTCCTGCAGGATTCCTTGGAGAAATTTCGATACCATTCATATCCGAGTTCACAGCTCCTCTTACTGCCGAAGTGTCCGACGACAGCGATCACTGCGATGCGTTCATTGATCCGGGTGATTTCTATGATGAAGAGGTACTCTGGATAATGGTCGGCGGTGACAGTGCCGGAACATACAGCGTTGTTCTCGATGTCGAGGATGCCGAAGGAAAAACGGGGCATCTTGAGATTCCGGTTGCGATTACAGGCTCGGGAGCCAGGCTGTTATCTTATGAAGCACATATCGAGCCGTTAATTATCCCACGTTGTGCTGCGTGCCACGGTGCAGTCCCACCGGTAATGACCGAGGGGGAAGGATACGGCAACCTTGTAGGCCAGCCATCGTCGCAGGACGGGATCGACTATGTAACTCCCGTGAACATGACTAAGAGCTATATTGTTTTCAAGACGATGGGATGGTCGCCTGCCGGGCCTGAGCCCCATCATGTCGATCCCGACGACGATGAAGATATTGGACAGTTCCTCGTACCGATTGCCGAGTGGATTATCGGGGGAGCGCTGCCTTAATTCCATTGTGTCCCTGAAGCCTGATCGTAACCATTCCTTTAATCAACATTCGAATTTGCGCGGCCGCAGATCTCGATTCACTCGATGATCATTTTTGATTAACTGATAGATCAGTTAAGACCAGGGAGGATGCAGCGTATTGCTTGAATCCTTGGATAAGCCATAATGTGACGGTATAATCCAAGTGTTACGCCGTATTCCTTTGCTCGTGCTTGATTTTTAGTTTGGCCGGGTTTTCTCGAAAGCCGAAGATGGACGGCAGCAAGGCGTACGTTACACGTTACTGGATCGATCATGAATAATCAGCAGGAGACGGGTTATCCGACGGCAAAGTTGGCGACGCCTGGCGGGGAAGGTTTCTTTGCCCGGCTGGATCGCGGCTTCAAGCGGCTGGAACCTGTTGACTGGGTTTTTGGTTTGTTTCGGGCTTCGGCCGTGATTGTAGTTTCGATCTGGGCTGTTGCGTATCCAGAGCTCGATGGCAGCAGTCGTCTGATCCTTGCGAACCTTGCCTTTTATTTTGCTGTTTACTCGATGGCGCTTTCGCTTGGCGGCGTACTCAGACCTGCGAAAATCGGCTGGCTTTACCAGATTGCAATGGTCTTCGACATTCTGTTCCTGGGCATCATAATTTATGCATCAGGCGGAATAGGAAGCAGCTTGTTCTATCTCGGATTTTATTTGCTGATCCCGCTCCATACGTTTTACTTTGGATCCAAGACCGGAGGATTGGCATTTGGTCTTTGCATACTCGCATTTATTCTCCCGAATGTGCGAGAACTGGGTTCTGTTCCCTTTCTTGATGTCGCATTGAAACTTGGTGTGCTTGGAGGGATTTTTCTTTCAAACGTGTTCTTGAGGATGCGCCAGGATTTCGCGCGCAACAGGCTTTTCAGGTTGAACGAAGAGGTCGAGCAAAAGAATCGGCTGCTTGCGCACAGATCAGTATCAGAGCGAAACAGAATTTACGAGCTTTATGCACTGAACAAGGTTGGTAAGCTAATCGCAAGCGCTCTCGACACGCGCGAGCTCTTCAGCCATATTCTCGGCGCCGTAGGACGCGAGCTGCACTTCCAACATTTTTGCCTGTGGCTCTACGATGAAGCTACCGAAGTACTTATTGCGAAAGCCGTAGAAGGTATTTCTCCGGAAGTTATCGATGAAGTAACGGTGAGTATTTCAAATCCCGTCGAGGGCGCATGTCTGCGCGACAAGAAATCCATACTTTTCGAAGATATCTCGCTTTATCCCGACTACGATTACTTGAAGGGATACCTGCCCGATATTCAGAGTGCGATGTGTGTTCCATTGATTGTGCGTGGAAGGATTGCAGGCGTAATTTCTGCTTACTCCAAGCACGAGGAAAGCTTCAGTAAGGAAAGGCTCGAAGTGCTTTCGGCCGTAGCTGAGCAGATATCTATCGCACTAGAGAACAGCAGGCTTTATAACCAGATGCGTTTTCTGTCGATGCAGGATGGTCTTACGCAGCTTTACAACAGACGCTTCTTCGATGAACAGATTGAAGCTGAGGTAAAGAAAGCAGAGGACGGGGGGGCTCCTTGTGCCCTGCTCATTGTTGATGTAGACAATTTCAAGAAAGTAAACGACGAACTCGGTCATTTGGTAGGTGATAATGCGTTAAAGAAAGTTGCTCGGGTTCTTATGGGGAATACTCGTCAGAGCGACTATGTCTGCAGGTATGGCGGGGAGGAATTTGCAGTAATCCTTCATAACGTTGATTTGAGGAATGCGATCAACCGAGCTGAACGGCTTAGAAGGGCAATTGAGACTGAAGTTTCAGTTCAGAATGCCGACGGGTCTAAACGCGTGATCACTGTCTCGATAGGAGTTGCTTCGTATTATGAGGGTGCCAAGGTTTTCGATCTTATCGATGTTGCAGATCAGGGTCTTTACCTTGCGAAGGAATCAGGCCGAAACCTTGTGAAGGCCATTTGCTCTGAATAATGCGCAGACAATAAGAAAAGAAATTGTAGGTTCGGGTTGCTCAATCGCTGCTTTAGCCTGTTTCGAATGAGTTCTTGCAGCCCGATGCTCGTTCTTTATTTCCAGGTAAAATTCAGGTATAATGTTACTAGCGTAGTTCCAGTTGTTGTTGGCCGTTACGTAGGTTGTCTTTGTGTAATATGTGTTTGTAAGCGGTACTGTCTAATGAAAGGGGGAATTGATGTCAGAGGCGAAACAAGGCGCCCAAGGAAAGAATTTCTTGTGGGAGCGGTACAGGGCACTCCAGCAGTTCAGGTCGACTACTCTAATGGAACCCGACAGATTAGAGGACAGGCGCCATGAGATTCATCTGCGGACGCTGATAGACTGTGGAGATTTTGAGAAAGCGATTTCGTACGTCGAGGATATGGCTGCATTTTGTGATTCCGTTGAAGATATCATGGCCGCAGAGCTTTATCGCGATTACAAGAAGCGCCTTGTCGAGATTAAAGGGCGGAATGCCGGAAAATAGTGAAAGGCAGACTTTAAAAAGCATTTGGATGCTATAACGGCCTGCTATAATGGCTGTGTGCGCCCACCTAGAGTTGCAATACTGCACGATTGGCTTACCACGTTTGGCGGTGCCGAGCGTTGCGTCGTCTTGTTTCATAAACTCTTTCCTGCAGCGCCGATATACACTCTCGTTTGTGACCATGCAAATCTTCCGGAAGAACTTAAGAGCACACGGATTATAACGAGCTTCATTCAAAAGCTGCCTGATGCTGCCAGGAAGTATCCTAACTATCTACCTCTTATGCCTAGGGCCGTCGAGCAATGGGATCTCTCCGGTTACGACCTTGTTCTTTCGAGCTGTCACTGCTGTATAAAGGGCGTGATCACGCGGGAGGATCAGGCACATGTCTGCTACTTGTATACGCCGATCAGGTATATCTGGGATCTATACCATATCTACCTGCAACATACGAAGATGAGCGGTATTAGGCGTAAGGTCTTCGAATGGACATCTCATTACCTTCGAATGTGGGATTTCTGTGCCGCTCAGCGAGTCGACAAATTCATTGCCATAAGCGAAACCGTAAGGAGAAGAATAGAGAAAACTTACCAACGGAAGAGTGGCGTAATCTATCCTCCTGTCAATACTGACTTTTTCGTACCGGATCCAGAGGGCGAAAGGGATTATTACCTTGTTGTAAGCAGGTTCGTTCCCTACAAACGTGTGGAGCTTGCGGTAGAAGCATTTGCCAGCCGCCCCGATGCGCTCCTTGTTGTTGGCGGCGGGCCTGAGAACGCAAAACTCAGGGCAATGGCAACACCCAATGTCGAGTTCATCGGGAAAGTAACTGACAAGGAGCTAAGTCTGCTTTATCAAAATGCCAAGGCGCTCATTTTTCCCGGAATAGAGGATTTCGGGCTTACTCCGGTAGAGGCGCAGGCTTGCGGAAGACCGGTTGTAGCACGCGGAAAGGGTGGTGCTACCGAAACTGTGATTGATGGCGTTACAGGCGTGTTCTTCGAGGATGATTGCGCAGATGATCTCAATGAGGCCATCAGCAGGCTCAGTAAGCTTGAAGTGGATTCGAAGGCCTGTCGTGAAAGTGCCTTAAGATTCAACGAAGAGCGGTTTCTCGAAGAGATAATGTCAACACTCAAGCCATTTCTTGAAAAAAAGAGCGGAAGCTTCATCTCGGGCGGAGCGAACAACGAGTTGTCGTGAACATATTTATTTAGCGCATATTTGGAATGGCGCTTAATTATCTGTTTTTCCCGCACCAGCTTTCGGCTTCGATTCCGTATTGCCCGATTCCGATGAAGTGTCCTTGTCGTGGTCGGTCGGCGTGTCGATGTTTGAATTAATCGCATTTCTATGATCCGTCAGATAGAAGCCGCTTCCCTTGAAAATGACTTGAGCCGGGCTGATGAGCTTCACAAGATTCTTGCCTGATGCACCGCATAGTTCGCATTTTAGCGGAGGAGATGCCCCAAAGCGCTGCATCGCCTCGAAAATTCCTCCGCATTTTTTGCATCGATATTCGTAAATGGGCATTCACTTCACCACAATAAAAAAGAAAAAAAAATACTACCACATAATCTGCGTAAATGCCGTTGAAAGGCGTACGCCTTGCGAAAAGCCGCAACATATTCCTAAACCGAGTACTTGCACTATCGCTGTAGTGGAAAGAAAACGCTCATGCAAGAAAGATGGATTCAAAGCCTGGTTGGTATTGGCCCAAAATAAGCGGGCAATATTGACTTTAGCTGGAAAAATATCTATTATGTTTAGTTTGTATTCAGTTGGGAGTGCTCTATGCGATTTGCTTTCTTTTTGCCTTTGCTTCGAGTTGATGACAGCGGATTCACTTTTGAGGAGTTCTTGAGAAACTTGGTGAATGCCGTTAAAATCAGTTCGCCGGATAATTACTCCTACCCGCTGTACAAGCATTTTTTTGGTGATAACGGTGGAAGCGACAACGGTAACAGTTCCCGCAGCGATGAAACACACAAGCTTCTTGAGAACTACCTTCATCGGTACAAGGTTCTCCCCGAAGAAGCCGCGCTGATCAAATTATTCAAGAAAATTAGCATAGATATCGATCATGCATATAGACACCCAAGGAAACTTGGCTCAGTGAGCCTGTCTCGGTATTTAGACGCATTCGTAGATTTTCCTGCGCTCAAGTCCTGCCTGGATCTGGTTTGTCACTATTTTCTGCATAAAACGACTGGCTCGGTCAATGCTTCTGACGGACTGGTTCTTATCGACAAGTGCTTCTTCGAAAGGAGCGAGCTGCCATTCATCGAGCATCTGGAGCTTTTGCGCGATGAGTGCCGTGCAGGAGTTCACGCGATTCCTGCACTATCGATGAATATCGAAACTGAATTGCGATTTCGACGCGACAGGCTTTACTGCATACAATTCGCTGCCGAAAGACCGGTTCAGACATCAAATTCTTTCTTTGCTCATTTTGAGAAGAAGGACTCAATGAAGAGTTTGGCTTACGTTGAATCATTTCTGTCGGCCGATGAAGCGGAGTTCCATGGAGTTGATCCTTCTGGCTGGGTCGATCTGAGAAATGAGATGAAGAATATGTTTGATGCGCGTTTTACGAACGCAAGAACTGAAGTAAGTATGACTTAGAGGGGGGGGATTATGCAGACGCAGTTTTTACACATCGGCTTTGGAAACATGTTGCTTGTCAATAAGATTGTCGCTATCCTTAAACCGAATCCATCCCACGTGCGAAATATCGTTAGGGAAGCCAGGGAAAGGAAAGTTCTGATCAGCGCTACTCAGGGGAAAAAAGTAAGGAGCGTTATACTGACGAGCGATGGATATGTTTTTCTTTCAACGCTTAACTCCGAGAGCTTAGCGGGGAGAATTGACGACGGAAAGCGGCATCCGGGAAGTGATAGCTAGTGTCCAACCTTGTTGTTGTCAGTGGTTCATCGGGTGTAGGCAAAGGCACGCTGATAAGAGCTTTGCTTGAGCGAATAGCCAACGCTAGATTAACTGTTTCGGATACAACCAGAGTACCTCGCGATGAGGAAGTTGACGGAAGGGAATACAACTTCATAGGCGTGAGTGAATTCAAGAAGCGAATTGATGAAGGATGCTACATCGAATGGGAGCATTTTTTCGACACCTACTACGGTACTCCAAAATCTGAGATCGAGAATGCGAAGCTTGGTGAATTCGTTATACTTGAGCTCGATCCGAAGGGAGCGCTCGCAATAAAGCATGCTTACCCGCAGGCAGCGCTTGTTTTCATTCTTCCAGGTTCGATCAACCAGCTTATTGAAAGACTGCACATACGCGGCACCGAAAGCCGACAACAGGTTAACGACAGAGTCACGCGTGCATTGGAAGATCTCAATTTTGCAGGTTTTTTCGACTACGCGATTGTTAATGACGATCTTGGCAAGGCGATTGAAGATCTACTCTCCGTGTTCGATCTACTTCATTTCAGAATTGCGAACTGCGGGGAGATCATCGCCAGGCTTAGGAAAGAGGCAGGTGATATTCGAGATGATTGCGTTCACTAAAAAAAGAAGAAAGGCAAATCTGACACAGCCGTCACTTGAAAGGCTTCTTGGCAAGGTACCGAGTAAGTACGAGCTTGTGCTTCTCGCGAGCAAACGGGCAAGGCAGATAAAGCGGGAAATCGATTTCCGTCCGGAAAGAGCCAGGGAATATGAATTCACAAAACCCCTTACAACAGCACTTTTTGAGATTGTCGAAGGCAGGGTTACTGCTGAGGATTTGAAGTACGTCGACCTTTTGGCGGATACCGAAACAGACGAATCTGGCGGCTTTGTTCCGACGGAAGCGGTAACCAAACGGTTCTTTGAGGAAGAAGTGGCGCAAACCACCTCCGAAGTCGAAGATTTCGGACATGGGTTCGAAGATCTTGAAGAATCCGACGCAATCGCGGGTATTTCCGAGGAGTAAATGGCTTGTATTCATCAGAAAAGTCAGTGCTTCTCGGGGTCAGCGGCGGAATCGCTGCATATAAATCATGCGAGATTGCGCGCCATTTTGTAAAGCTCGGTGTGATTGTACAACCGGTGATCACTGAAAATGCCGCAAGGTTCGTTGCGCCTCTGACGTTCGAGAGCCTCACAGGTCGCCCGTGTTTTACAGGGATGTTCAACGGCAAAACGAAAACGGATGAAGCAGGCGCATTCAGGCACATCGATTTTGGAAGAGATTACGACGTGATGCTTGTCGCGCCCGCCACTGCAAACATCGTCGCTAAATTCTCTGCAGGAATTGCGGATGATCTCTTAAGCACTACTTATCTGTGCTTTGAGGGCGATGTGGTTATCGCGCCCGCGATGAATTCGCGGATGTGGAGTCATCCAACCGTGATGCGCAACCTGGAACGTATTCGCGAGGATGGTGTTGAGATAATTGAACCTACCGCCGGTGATTTGGCCTGTGGCGAAACCGGCATGGGAAGGATGGCCGATATTGGTATTATTACCGGTCGCGTCGAGAAACTGCTTGGGCTTGGCGGGCCATGGCAGGGGCGCAAGGTTGTTGTGACAACCGGTGCAACGAGGGAAACCATCGATCCGGTCAGGTTCATCTCAAACAATTCTACGGGTGATTTCGGACGAGCTGTTGCCCGGCAGCTCATCCATTACGGCGCTGATGTGAAGCTCGTTGAAGCGAATCCGCCGTCGCCAGTGCACTTCACGCCTGACTGCGAGAGATTTGTCGTTGAAACAGCTGACGAAATTTTGATGCGCACGATAGAGCTTGCAGATGATGCCGACTGGGTTTTTATGTTTGCTGCAGTATCCGATTTCACTCCTGTAATGCAGTCTGCGAACAAAATCAAGAAGAAAGAACAGAAAGATGCGTTGAAGATTGAGCTTGCTGGAACTGTGGATGTGCTCGTTGAACTCGGCAAGCTCAAGAACCGTCCTAAACTCGTCGGTGTCAGCGCTGAAAGCACTGATGTAATCAGTAATTCAGCAGTGAAGCTGAAAGAAAAAGGGCTTTGCGCGATACTTGCAGTTGATGTCGGCGCTGAGAGTCATCCTTTCGGAGCAACGCCTATGGCAGGTACGGTTATTTTCCCCGATGGGAGGAATGTTGAAATCGAAAGCCTGCCCAAAGAAGTTCTCGCAAGGCGATTTGTGGATGAGCTGAGCGACATTTAGGATGTTAGTGGGGAATGCTGAACGTTTCCCTGTGATTCTGTTATGAGCGTAAATTCCGGACAGGAAAGGTGTTGTGATGGGTACACCGAGATTTGAGAAACCGGAGAGGAGAAGAATGATGCTGAGGAACTTGTCTCTATGGGGACTGCCCATTTTGTTTCTGATCGCAGGGCTTGTTGTCGGGAATGTTGCCGGAAAGAATGCAGACGCTTTTGCAGCATCTGATACCCTGATTCTCGAACAGGGCGGCAACACATACGATCTTGACGACTACAGCCTGTTTCTTTTTATGAATTCCAGTGATGTTATCGAGATTTTCATCGATATGGTCGTAATCCGAAGCGAGGCGGAATCCCGCGGGCTCAAAGTTACGGAGGCAGAAGTTGATGAATTCATAGCAGGCAATATGGTCTCGACCGACGGGCGAAACCGCTATGATCAGTACGTAGAGCTTTTCGATAAGGACACGATACGCCGCCAGATTGCAATGCAGATCCTATCAGAAAAACTGGAAAAGCAATTGCGCGACGAGATCGTTAGAGAGCAAAATCTGAATGTGACTGAAAAGGACGCAAAGGACTTCTTCCTCGAACACATTGCCGAGATTCATCGGCCCGCTATGGTGGATGTCAGCCTCCTTTCCACGAGTGATCGGGCAAAGTGCGAGGAAGCTCTTCGCAGGCTTGAGGGTGGAGCGGACTTCAACGAGCTTTCAGCTGAAATGAGCGATATCAAAGAGCTTGCCCAGCAGGGAGGCCATCTCGGTCGGGCTTCATATCGCGACCTGGAATCGATAAATTCCACACTTGCCGACACCGCATTCGGTTTGTCGGACGAGCAGTACAGCGATATTATACGCGGCGAGCACAATTTCCATATCGTATTTGTACACCAGAAATTGCCCGAATACACGCCTACTTTTGATGAAATCAAGGACGACCTGAGAGAGCAGATCTTTGAAGCTAAGCTTAAGCCGCTGATGGCCAACGCATACAACAGGATTCTTGCTAAGGGATACGAATCAGTCGAGCCAAAAGTAAGGCTTCTCGAACCGAAAAATCGGGGAACGGGAGATTCCGAGGACGGATAACCCTTGCATTGATTGGTCGTTTTGGTTATTGTATGCACGTTGCCGAAGGGCGGGGCCTTTAGGAGTGACGAAGCCTGCTCTCGCGGCAGATTGTGTGTTGACGATGAGTTCCGCTCTGTTTTTGAAATCAAATGGTGAATTTGAACCAGCCGGTTGACGTTGAGCTTCTTTGCAAGGCAGGAGGGGGACGCACTTATACATATCGGTACAACCTTCATTATCTGTACCCGGAGCCGGGTGAGATCGTTGTTGTTCCTTTCGGTTCAAGACTTGCCCCCGCCGTCGTTGTCGAGAAACCGAAGGTCGAACCCGCTCTTCGTCTGCCGCTTGGCAGTGTCGCGTCGAGTTCCTTTTCAGACATAGAAAAGCTTAGGCCGATTCTGGGTGTCGTTCGTGAACCCGGAATTCTTCACTCAATATCAGTATCCGCAGGTAGATTGATTAAGAAATATCTACGCTCTGCTGCTGCCGCATTTTCGACGTGGACACCGGCATCGTTTGAGCGAGAATTCAAGCTGTTTTTTTTTGCCCGGGTGGGCGTGAGCGCCTGAAGGAATATATCCGCGCTCTCAATAATAAAGGTGAGCTTGACAAGAATAGCGCAGCCAGAATCCTAGAAATACTCGAGCCTTGTTGTGATGAACCCAAACAGCTTCTTGCGCGCACGATCCGCTTCTTGATCAAGTATCCCGCACGCTCAGGAAGGCCGCCGCAGGGTCTTCTGTCAGATGCGAGACTCCAGGCAATGGTCAACCTCGGGCTTCTCAAATTCCTTGTCCGTCCAAAGTACATCGAGGCGTTTGAAGATTATGCAACCGGATCATCGCCGCCATCTCCATTACCAAACCTGTTTACGGATTTCAAGCTGTTCAAACTGGCTGAACGGAACGCGTTTCTCGCATCATTTCCCGAAGCAATCACTATATTTACCGCATTCTCAGGTGTCGATCGAATCCTTTGCGACGGTCTTTCAGAATTTCTTGATGCTTCGGTTGTCGCATCAAGGCAAAGGCGGGCAATTATCGCGCCATCGAAGGGCTGGTGCACAATCATCGGGGAGCGGCTAATCAAACTTGGATTGAAACCCGCTTTCTTCAACTCAGCTCTCTCTCCCGCAAGAACGAGGAAGCTCCTGGGCGATGTTTTGAATGGCAAGCGCGATATCGCGGTGGGTACACGCGCTCTTGCACCACTCACCTCTCATTTTGGCCCATCGGATGTTTTTTTGTTTGACGCGGACTCGACCGCTTTCGATGCGGAACCGACACATCCCGATGTTCTGGGCATACTCGGCGCCGGGCTTGCAGATGGGAGTACCGTTTTTATTCACCATTTCAAGGGCGCAGGGGCAAAAGAGGCTGGCATTTCTCCTGACATCAGCCCTGCGTTCAAAGGCAAAACCAGCAGAACTCCCACAAAAAAATCCCCTGACTCTGCAAGAAAGCTGCATCGAGGCCTACCGGACAGCCGGCTTGAAGTAGTTAATCTTGCCAGATGGAAGGAATCCCCCAAAGGTGATAATCCTGTGGCTCTTCTTGCCATCGAGGTAGCCAGAGGTGGTTCACAGCTTTTGCTTGTCCAAAACAGGCTGGGCGAATCGAGCGGGTTTTACTGTGCCGAATGCTACACAGATATTCCCTGTCCGAGGTGCGGTGCGATGCTCCACTTCACAGGCGGTCGCTACAAGTGCTCGACGTGCGGATTCTCGGATTCAAAGATAGCGTGCCCGGCTTGCGGTTCAACGAGTCTCGGGCGTACGGCTCCCGGTATTTTTTCGACCGCAAAGGATATTTCGAAGCTTCTCGGCTCAAAGGACGGGATAAGAACGTTTTTTTCGGAATCAGACATCGGCAGGAGTGATTCATCCAACGAGTCCGGCATTGGAACAAATGCAGACAAGCGCGTAAACGACAAAGCCGCACCAGGAATCTCTATTTCGACCGATGTGTGCCTGTACCGCAGACTGCCTGTCCATCCTGATGCGATAGTTGTTACGGGCATAGAGGACAAGCTTTCCCGATATGCATATAGCGGAGGCGAGCGCTCTTCCGCTTATCTGGCTCGGATTCGCGGAATTTACTCCGGTGAGAGTACAAGGCTTATAGTGGGCACGTTCCGATATGACCATCCGTTTTTCCGCTGGCTTCGCGGAGAAAATGATGGGTATTTCGTCGAGCGAAAAAAACTAGCCTTGAAGCGCGGTCTTCCGCCATTTGCGCCAATGTTCGTTGTTCGCGTTAGGGCAAGCGCTTACAAGCAGGCGTGGCTTTTTGCAAAGGCGTTGAAGAGTGAGTTTGGAGAATCATCCTTTCTTGATCCGGTCGCCCTGCGCGGTGCGAGTGTAACCCGTAAGGTTCTTGAAATCGAGGCGGCTTCGCCCCTTGACAATTTTCAAAGGAAAACCATTGTTGCTCTCGGAAGAAAGTACAAGATTGAGGCTCTCCCGTACGTTACGTACTTCTAGGCGATAACCAAACCCTAAATTATGAATAGTTCGAGTCAATCATTTCGATCTGCCCGACTACGACCTTAAACACTTCGTCAATTCCTTTTTGAGCAAGTTCAACGAGCTTATCGAACTGCTCCTTCGTATACATGCTTTCTTCGGCGCTCAAGCCGAAATCCACAAATCTGCCATTATTGAACATGACGGCGTAGCCATCAACTTGAGCGTTCGAGTCTTCTTTGTAATCGAGATCGAGAAGCGGCACACCTCCGACGATTCCAACGCTCACAGCACAGATCGGCTCGATAATCGGCCACATGGCGAATCGTTTTTCGCTCGCCTTAATCAGGCTGTAAAGCGCAAGAAAGCCACCTGTAATGCTTGCTGTGCGCGTTCCTCCGTCCGCAGAAATTACATCACAGTCGATGTGAATCGTACACTGACCGATCCCCGCGAGTTTGACCACATTTCTAAGGGAGCGCCCGATAAGACGCTGAATTTCCTGTGTGCGTCCCGAGACAATCGTACCGCGTTCGCGCTGCGTCCGTTTGTCCGTTGCGCCGGGCAGCATTGAATACTCTGCCGTAAGCCATCCAAGCCCGCTTCCGTATCGCCACTGGGGAACGCGGTTTTCAAGCGATGCGGAACAAATCACCTTCGTATCTCCGCAACTTATGAGCACCTGGTGTGGACGGTGAAAACCCGTCTCGATCGAAACGGGCCTTATTTCATCATTATGCCGTCCATCCGCGCGCGGCCCTTTTTCTGGCAATCCCATCTTTTCTCTCAACGCGTCCAGGCTCTTAAGACGTCCCTCTTCAGCCACTGTTTTCCTCCCATTTTTCCGATATTTCACGATTGATATTCTCGACTTCAATCAAGGCTTCGATATCGATTCCGAGATACTCGCTGCCCTTTTCTACAAACGTTTCCGACTGCTCGCTCAGATATATGCGGGTTTCCACATTGCCTGTGTATTTGCTCAGCTCTGCACCTGAAAGACCAGCAAGGTAATTCACTACATCGATTGCTAGATATGCGGCTGGATCAACGAATGTGAGCCGTCCGTCCGATATCTCACAGAGCGCATCCTCAAGGAAAGGATAGTGTGTGCATCCGTAAACCACAGTATCGCATCCCGCCTTTAGAATCGGCGCAAGGTATTCCCTGCATGCGTCCATTACCTTTAATGTGTCGCGCTCTCCCGCTTCAATGAGTGGTACGAACTTGGGGCAGGGAATAGCTTCAACGAGCGAGTCTGGATTACGCATTTTGATTTCGCGCTGGTAGCTTCCGCTTGAAACCGTGGCAGCGGTTGCAATCACGCCGATTCTGCCGTTCCTCGAAACATTCACGGCGTGCTGTGCTCCACCCGTAACAAGTCCAAATACCGGCACCTGAGCATTATCTCTATCCTCGCGGGTAAGGACGCTCGATGAAACATTACAGGCAATAGCGATCACACCCGCCCCTTTTCCAACAAGGAAATCAATTGTGTTAAGTGCAAACAAGCGAATCTGCTCAAGAGGACGCGCTCCGTAAGGTACATGGTATGTGTCTCCGAAGTAAAGCACCGGAACGGACGGCGCATGTTTCCTGAGTTCACTGAATACTGTGAATCCGCCTATCCCGGAATCGAACATGCCCACCGGAACAAGCGGCAGATCATCTGTTGGAATCATACAACTCCTCAGAGTTTATTCGGGCAAGCGAGGATGCACAGGACTCCATACTTAGGTCAACGTCAAAGAGTGTAACAACTTCCTCTCCGTTATACTCCACGCGGTAGCCCTGAAAACCTACGCGCGATTGAACGAAGCTGTAAACTGTAAACACGAGTGATTTCACAACTGACACAGCTTTATCCCGCTCAAGCTCCATCAGCGAGTCATCGAGCGAGACAACAATTGTGCCCTTTTCCTCTCGCAGGCTGAATTCGATGTCCAGAAGTCCTGCTTCGTAAATGCCGCCATATGTATACTCATCGGTGAGTTTTTTGTAAAGCTCATCGGGCGTTTCGGCGGCAATTGAGGAAGGTACAAGATACCCCGTGTTCCTGAGTACAAAATATGCACATATTTTCTTAGAATCCTCCGCAGGATCGAAGTTGTTTACCCAAACCGGAACGAGCATAGGCGCCCTTATTCCAGTTCCTTCAGGCAGGTAGTCTTGCTTTGACCCGTCAATCAGGATTTGCAGCCTGGTAACTCCCGGAATCTGTTTTGCCGCATGCTCAAGCGAAAGCACGAGCCCTATTTCGTAAGTGCTTCCGCCGCCGTAGCTGACCACTTCCCGGCTGAGATCAAGCGTCAACAAGTCCTCCTCGACGACCGCAGAAATCACCTGCGTTTCTTCAGGGATTGTTCTTGCAAGGAGCATAGATGCATGCGGCCCCTCGATCATCTCGTCGAATATCACTTTCGGATACGGAAGGCTTTTGTCTACCATCCTGGTAACGGGTACAAGAACCGTGGCCATCCGATCATAGAAATAGAGCCTAATAGGGATCTGGTCGCTTGATTCGCTCGTATCCATCGCACCTATATCAATATCCTGGCTGTCAGCCTCCTTTTCACCGCTGTCCCGCGGGCAGCCTGTCGTGAAAACCACGGCAGCGAGAATTAGAATGAGCATTGCGATCAGGCGAGCCGCGATGCTGGCTTTAGTAATGAGCGATAATTGGTTTCTGCAACACATATTCGTCGGTTTCAGAATGATTGTCCCCTTTGCTCGCGATCCTGATCGCGCTTTTTGATGGTTTCGCGCTTGTCATATTCCCGCTTGCCCCTGCAAAGCCCGATTTCCACCTTCAC
Organism: bacterium; assembly: GCA_021158185.1. GTDB lineage: Bacteria > 4484-113 > 4484-113 > JAGGVC01 > JAGGVC01 > JAGGVC01. Next base: position 43,648 of record JAGGVC010000126.1, read on the forward strand.
CCGACCGCGCAGGGTGTACATCCTCAGCGGTACGATTGCAAATCCCTTTTCCTCGCTCTTTTGCCTTAGACGGAAAAGCTCTCTTTTATGCGCAAGGAGCTTTCTTGGCCGTTCCGGCTCGTGACCCAGGCTTCCGCTTTCCTCGTATCGGGCAATATTCAGGCCGATCAGCCAAAGCTCGTCGCCTCGAAACTGGGCATAGCTGTGGCGGAGATTTGCACTGCCTCTCCTTATGCTTTTCACTTCGCTTCCGACAAGCACAATACCGCATTCGAGACGTTCGCGCACATGATAGTCGCGAAACGCACGCCGGTTGTGAACTTCAATTTTCTTCAGGAATTCAGACACAGAACCTTTATTATATCATCGTGATCGTTCCAGCCTGTTGGATTTCGTGTGCATTTACAGCCATCTGTGCTGGTCTGTCGTCAGTAGTAAGATCAGACGAAATGCCTTTATTGATATTTGCCGAAAGAAGAATTGTGCGTCAGAGCAGCCAATTGGGGGAGTCATTCTCAATGGCAATGCATCCGAGAGGGAATCACCGGATAATATCCATGCAAAGGCATCCTGTATAATAGGATTTTTCATCTGGAGGACTCACAATGCACATCAACCTGGTGCAGTTTTCGTCACGCGTGATCCTGTCTGCTCTCGCAGTGCTGTTATTCCTGTCCACGGCTCAGTGGTTCTCGCCAATAACGGTGAACGCACAGACACTTGGGCGCACAGATCTTTCTGTCCCTGTACTTGAATACCTTGCGGAAAAGTACTTTGTCGGCCTCGCTCCTTTCGATCCTGCAATTACGGAAGCGGTCGAAACGTTTGTTCTGCCTGAAGCTATTCTCGATCACATCTGCGAACTTGACTGGGAAAAGGGGCAGATCGAGAACTTCGCTGCGGACAAGCTCTTCGTCATCGTCCACTGCCTGGACGGCTCGATGCGCGCAATCACATTCCGCGATGGACAGGTGCGCAAGGATCGCGAGATAGACGAATCGCGCGCGCGCGTTCTCAGGCGGCTATATTCAGACGAAGCCTTCATCGCCGCGCCAGCCCCGGAACTGCAGGCGTGGCTCGACCGCGCAGATGTCGACGCGCAAGCAGTGTTCGAGAGTGCCGTCGAACTGGCCGAAACGAGTGATCTGCCAGCGCTCGATGACGATACGATCGGCAGGGCGCGTGAAAATATGATGGCCGACGAAACGAACACCGACGCTCTCACGCGCGCGCTTGGCGCGCTTACGGAGTCGGAATACGCTGCCGAGTGCTGCCGGGCGGCGGTCTGGCTGATCTCGCGTATGGACCAGATGTTCTTCAGACGTGAGGACAGTGAGCTTTCCATAAGCGACCTCAAGACGGTTGAAGCACAGTTGTTTTTCGAAAACGTGTTTTATTCCGTGAAGGCGAAAAACGAACTTCCCTGGGGCGGCGGCGTCTCGGATGAGGATTTCCTGCAGCAAGTACTTTCGCCCAGATGCACGGGAGAACCGCTTCAACGCTGGCGCAGGCATTTCTGGAGTGCGTTACTTCCTGAAATTGAGGGCTTATTGGCAGATGATATCGACGTGGCGATGAGCGTAGCATCGAACGCCTACGGCGATTACTTCCAGTACGAAGGCGACACGACGTGGGAGGATTTTGGGATGTTGACATCGCTCGCAGTTCACGAGGGGCGCTGCGAGGATTGCAGTAACGTATTAAACGCGATGTACCGGACTATCGGGATTCCCGCATGCCAGACCTACACGCCGTGGTGGGGGCATTCGAGCGGAAACCACGCGTGGACATGGGTCAGGGGTGTCGGCGATCCGCCCAGGGACGGCAACAATGCGGTGAAACTTTACGTGAAAACTTGGGACGGGCTCGAAGATGTCACTGCCGAATATGTTCCTGTAACTGAGATAGATGTCGAGATTGTGATAAAGGAATCTTCAGATGAGAATGTGCGGCAGGAAACCGATTCCGAAACCGAGGAGAAAGCTGAACTGCTCGTTTGGAATCATGACGAGTGGCGACGGGTGGCGCGCACGCCGATTGAAGAGGGCAGGGCGCTTTTCGAAAAAGTCGGCTGCGGTCTAAACTTCGCTCTGATGGTGCGCGCACCGGGCTGCGCGGATAGAATCGCAGATGTGCGGACGGACGGCAGCGTGCGGTGGCTGAATCTGGATCCGGTGCTCGAATACGGTTCGGATTCATTCGATGTGATCTTCGACAAGATGAGTGCGCTCGGTGAATTTCTGCCGGATGCCGAATACACGCTAGATGTTTTCACGCTGAACGGCTGGATTGAGCATCCCTTTGAGCGGGAATGGACAGGCGCGATCAGCTTTACGGGTGCGACCGACAGACTTTACCGCGTTCTCGGCGAAGGGATTTCCGACAGGCCGTTCACCGTGGAAACCGATGCTGCAACCGGCGAGGTCGCAGTTCTCAAGCGGTAGCAGCGCGAAGCTGTTAGCATGGGATCAACGCTGGATATCTAGTTCCCGATATATTTGGAGATGAATGAGCGCAGTTTTGTTTCATCATCGCTGCCTTCGAGTGTCACTCGTCCGTGGCTGAATACCGTGTAAACGAGCGAGTTCGACTCATCCATCGCGCGGATAAGGTACGGATTGACACTCACATTAAAATCCGCGCCTAGTGTATCTGTGAGGGATGAAGGCGCAATTTCGGTATCGAGGCTTATCGCTATGGCGTTTTGGCCGCAAACGGAGATTGCCCGATTATCTCCTTTGCTGTCGAGAAACTCAAACTTTCCCTGACATGTAGGGCATTCAGGATTTTGCGCGGCACTCGCACCGAGAATTCGAAGAGACGAGCCTTCCACGCCAAGCCTCACTTCAATAACAGCACCGGTATTCTCGGTCTCATTGCCGATCAGGATGCCGATTGCCGCATCCACCATCAATGCTGAAAGAAACGGAATAATCGGCAGATGGACGCCGTAGGCATCGCACGTACGAACGGTGCCGGGTTCTGGCGGCTCCGGTATGAGGCATCTCAGACAACTCGTTTTTCCAGGGACGACGACCTTCATAGACGCTTCGGATTCGACGAGTCCGCCGTAGATATATGGCACAGAGTTTTTCATACACCAGTCGTTAATGATGAAACGAGTGGCGAAATTATCGAGTCCATCAATAACGATGTCGCTTCCTGAGAGCAGTTCGTCTGCGTTATTACTCCTGATATCGTCGAATAGCGACTTGGTGTTTATATCCGAGTTCACTGTAGAGATATATTCGGTTGCTGAGACGACTTTAGGCGTGAGTTGAGCGATGTGGTGTTCAAACACAAGCGCTTGGTGCGCCAAATTTGTCTCATCCATAACATCGCGGTCGATAAGCCTGATTTCGCCGACGGGGTAACGTGCGAGCATTGTAATGATGCTGCCCCCAAGCCCTCCGCAGCCGGCAACAGACACTTTCGCATCGCGCAGACGCGACAGACCGCTTTCTCCAAGCCCATGATACCTTCCAAGGCGGTCGTAACGCTTTGACTTAATTGAGATCACCAGTTCATTCTAGCAAACAGGGGAATTTCGATATCTTCCAAGATAGGATGGTGAACCTGCGGAGATTGGACTCATAAGACAGCGCGCTATCAAGAATCATAAAACTGGAAGCGTCCAAGGTTCCGTTTGAAGCCTATGCTTAGTTTGCAGCAAGGTTAAGTATACTCCTCGGAATTTCGGATAGAGAAACGATATGATCCGCAGCGCCAAGTGCAATAGCTTCCTTTGGCATGCCGAAGACGATGGAGCTTTTTTCGTCCTGCGCGATAGTTTTTGCGCCAATGTCATGCATTTCCTTGAGTCCTTCGGCGCCATCCTTACCCATTCCCGTCATAATCACGCCGACAGCGTTCTTGCCTGCATAACGCGCTGTTGATTTGAAAAGCACATCCACGCTTGGCCTGTGTCTTGATACGAACGGACCGCTCTTGACGTTCACTCTGTACACAGCTCCTGAACGCTGAAGCAACATATGGTAGTTTCCTTGAGCAATAAGTGCGCGTCCAGGCGTGATGCTGTCGCCGTTTTCCGCTTCCTTTACTTCGATTTGGCAGTGGTCGTTCAATCTTTCTGCGAAAGCTCTCGTGAAATGCTCCGGCATGTGCTGGACAATAATTATTCCCGGCGCGTTTGCCGGCATTGAGGTAAGTATGTACTCCAATGCCTGCGTGCCTCCCGTTGATGCGCCGATGGCAACAACCTTATTCGTCGTGCGCGTTAACGAAAGTGTCGTGGCAGACAGGGCTTTTGGACCAATTTTCGCTGATGAAGTCTGCTTGGCGACGGTAACGCGTGCTGCGGCCTTTATCTTGTCAATAAGCTCTATGGAAAGATCGCCCACCGTGTACGCGCTTCCAGGCTTGCACATAATTTCAACTGCTCCCGCGTCCATCGCTTCGAGCGCAAGATCGCCTCCTTTTGGCGTCAACGAAGAAACAATGATGACGGGAAGTGGGTGATAGCGCATCAGCTTTTTCAGGAAAGTCACACCATCCATCCTGGGCATTTCGATGTCGAGTGTAATGACATCAGGTTCAAGTTTGATAATTTTGTCTCGCGCAATATATGGATCAGGTGCGGTTCCGACGACGTAGATCTGAGGATCGCGTGAAAGCTCCTGCGTGAATATCTTTCGGACGATCGCAGAATCGTCAACGACCAGGACTCGAATCTTGTTATCAAACTGCATACGATTGCTCCGAATGTCCGGCGATTTGCTTATGTAGTCTGAAATGACCCTTGTTCAGCATACTCTCCCGTTGAAACACCGCATTTGAGATGGAAACGCCATCCCTGAGAAGATGCCTAATCATTGCTTCTCAAGTACATCAGCACTGGGCTTTCGTCCAAGATGAATGCAATCGAATCAGCTGACTCAAGGATAGAATTCCATTCGGGAACGCTGATATTCTTGATTAAGGGTACCGTGAGATCGAAAATCGGGTCGTCTCCTTCAAGGGCGGTAAGCAGATTTCCACAGATTACATTAAGCACTTCCTTCAATGCATCTTCAGCGTGGCCTATGACGATCTCATCATCGATATCCATCCCAAGAACGTTCGCCGCGATTTCCGAACATACATCAGTCGGTACGACAATTCCGAGGGTTCCCGACCTCGGGCCTTTGAATGTCATATAAGCCTCGGTGCAGTCGGATGACGGCTCTGGTATCTCATCCTTCGGAACAGCATCCCCGAACATGAAGGCAAGTTTCTCCAGAACGTCAATAAAGACACTCTTGGCAATATCTCTGTTGTTTTCAGCTTCCATCCTGTACCCCCAGAATATCATCGACAACATTCTTCAAAAGCTCAGGGGTGAACGGCTTGCGCAAATATGCGCTAACCCCTTTCTGCTTGAGTTGCTCCATTCGAGTCTTACTGCCTTCGGTTGATACGATTACAACCGGAACTGATTTCAGAAGTCCGTCTTCACTCATTTTGTCGATCATCTCTACGCCCCCCATTACAGGCATATTAATGTCGGCGAAAATAAGGTCGATCCAGTTGTCAGCAAGGATATCAAGAGCTTCCTTGCCGTTGGCAGCCTCATAAAGCTGTCCTACTGGTATTTCGGCCAGCTTCAGCGTTTTCCTTATTACTGCCCTAACCGTGGAAGAATCATCCACAACAAGAATATTTAGAGCCATAATGACCTCCGTCTACTGGTTGAACCAGCTGTGAAATCCCTCAAGCCCAGTAACGATTTGCATAACAACAGGCTCGGTGATTTTGGGTTTAAGGTTGTATTTCTCGACAATAATACGTGATGGACGATAATTCAGTCCGTCCATGCCTGAGCCGATACCGCCTAACAGACATAGATTATTTGCCAGGTGTACCATTTCAAGCACCTGTGATCCATGCTCAGCCTCATCAGGAATATGATGGTATCGCACGATCTCGGTGATATCGGTAGGGAGCTTCCATGCAGCCAGGAGCAAAGAACCAACTTCGGCGTGGTCTATGCCCAGAATTTCCCTTTCTGCTGCATCAAAGCTGACGCCTTCATTGAATGCAAGCTGCATTATTGGACTCGCGTCCACTTCGATAAACGTACCCATGATGATCTTGCCGATATCATGAAGCAGTCCGGCCGTGAATGCATGATCGGGAAGCTTCAGATTAAGAGCCAATCCCATCTTTTCTGTGCCAATTGCGACTGCAACGGCGTGCGTCCAAAGATCGCCTGCGGGAAGATCGTAGCCTTTCACGGCTTTACTGGCAATTGGCGCAATAGCGGACGCGATTACGAGTTGCGAAATCCGGTTTGTACCGAGTCTGATAGCTGCTTCGCGAACTGAGTTAACTTTGCGGGGCATACCGAAGTATGCGGAATTTGCCAGCTTCAGGAGGTTTGCAGTAAGCCCTGGATCGAATTCGATAATTTTCGTCAGCTCACCGATGTCTATGTCAGGATCCTGGATCATATTCAGTATTTGAACCGCGGATGCAGGCAGTCCTTGGAGACTTCTGATCCGTTCAATTATCTCGTTCCTTCGACTCAAAGCTCACTCTCCTTACCGCCTGACTTGACAATCGTTTTGCCAGTTGCCATTTGAAGGTACATAGTTCTTGCAATTGTGCCGCCGATGTCTTCCGATTTGATGAGGATATTGTTCTTCCAGAGGATTTTTCGCAAGACCGTATAGTTCCTTTCGCCGATCTTGAAAAGCCCCTTTGCATCCAGAAGCGAAGCAGCTCCAGCAACCTTGGCGATGAGTCGTTTTCTCTCTGCACCCAGCCTGTATACTTCCGTCAGGAGTTCAGGTATTCCGGTATCAACAAACATGCACGGGTTTGTATCAGCCTTCTTGCGATCAATTTTGGACAGTGGGAGCATGCAATGTATGAGTCCGCCGACCAATACGACAGGATCATATACTGCAAGGCCGATGCATGAGCCAAGAGAGTATGTTACGAGAATGTCGTCGCTCTGGGTTGAAACTCGCATGTCTGAAATTCCAATTGTATACTGCACGTTACAACTCCGTGTTCCAGAAATAAGTCCGCGCTTATGTCAACAGTACAACAGCAGAACTATCCCTGCTTTATGTACGTCGCAGGTCTGACAGTTTTGAAATCGCTAACAATGCCTGTCAGGCTTTCTGAATGGCCTACAAACAAGTATCCGCCGGGTTTCACTAAACGGTAAATCTCGCTGAGGAGATTCCTGCGTACAACATTATCGAAGTAAATCATGACATTGCGGCAGAAAACCACATCCATCGGGCCCCTCATAGGAAACGGAGGGGTGGCGAGATTCAGCCGCTTATATACTATCATTCTTTTCAGCTCATCCTTGACATGGTATAGAGCTCCGTCTGCGGTTTTTTCTTTTGTGAAGTATTTATGTTTCAGCATAGGGGGTACGGTTTCCAATTTTTTGGCCTGATACGCTCCGAGCATTGCCTTGTTAATGACCTTTGTTGAAATATCGGTTGCAAGAATCCTTATGTCGCAGTTATGCCCTTCTGAAACCTCCTTGAGCGTTATTGCCATGCTGTATGGCTCTTCACCGCTGCTACATCCTGCCGACCAGAATCGGAACTTGCGTTGTCCATTCTCAAGCCATTTTGATGCCAACTGGGTGAGAAGCTCGAAATGGTGGGTTTCGCGATAGAAACTCGTCACATTCGTAGATATTGCATCAAGCAGATGTACGATTTCCTCGCCGGATTTATCTTGGCTAAGATATCTAAGATACGTCGCAAAATCACCGTGTTCAATACCGAGAGCGCGAATTCGCTTGGCAACCCTTGCGGATACGAGTGCTTCCTTGCCCGGTTTCAAAGCAATTCCACTTTTCTCGTAGACAATCTTGACGAACTTATTGAATATTACCTTTTCCATTCTGCTCACGAATCAAAGCTCTACGATGAAGGAATACTCTTTTCATCCACCATTTCCTGCTGATCGGCGGATCGGTCAGTGGCTGACAGCTTAATGAGCCCGTCGATGTCGAGTATCAAGCCTACGCGGCCATCCGGCATAATCGCTCCTCCGGCAATTCCGGGGATTCCGCTCATATACTCGCCGAGCGATTTGATAACGATCTGTTGTTGCCCAAGAATATCGTCCACCACAATGCCTATGCGTTTGTTGTCGTTCTCAACGACTATCGTAGTTGCCTTTACTATATCGCTCTCAGCGTTCGGAATGCGATAAAGGCCTGCGAGGTGAACAATCGGAATGAGTTCGCCTTGAAAATTCATCACACTCCCGCGTTCCAGAACACCCGAAATATCATGTTTATCCGGACGGACGGATTGCAGGATAGATAATGTCGGCATAATGTAGCGCTCTCTTCCCACACGAACCACCATTCCATCGATAATTGCAAGTGTGAGAGGTAATCTTATGCTGAATACACTACCCTTGCCGGGCTCCGAGGAAACAACGACTTGGCCGCGGATAGCATCGATGTTCTTTCTGACAACGTCCATGCCTACACCGCGTCCGGATACATCAGTTATCTTTTTTGCAGTTGAAAAACCCGGCTCAAAGATAAGATTGAATATTTCATTGTCCGATAGCTGATCGCCATCATTGACTAGGCGGCGTTCAACGGCCTTTGCGACAATGGCATCCTTGTCAAGACCGCGCCCGTCATCCTCGATTTCAATGAAAATACTTCCACCCTTGTGGAAAGCACGCAATTCAACGTTCCCCGCAGATGGCTTTCCTGCAGTGATTCTTTCGTTATGATCGTGTTCGATGCCGTGGTCGATTGCGTTTCTAACCATATGAACGAGAGGGTCGCCGATACGATCGATCACACTTTTGTCCAGCTCAGTATCTTCACCAACTGTATTGAAGTTCACCACTTTACCGGCTTTTTTTGAAAGGTCACGCACAAGCCTAGCCATTTTCTGGAATGTGGGGCGAATCGGTACCATTCGAAGAGAAGTGCCCATTTCCTGAAGTTGACGCGTTATCTTGTTAAGCTGCCCCATATGGCGTTCGAGTGATTCTGATGCGATCTTGCGAATCTCGTCGGACTGTCCGACCATTGACTCGGCAATGACAAGTTCACCAATCAGATCCACAAGGCGGTCGAGCCTATCGGCATCGACCTTGAGCGCTTCCTTTATGACAACAGCTTTACCGGTTGCGGGAGCCTTCTGACCTCGAAGAGCGCGAACGATATCTTTGCCTGATGCTCTCTTTTCGCGCACAAGCACTTCTCCAAGTTTCTTTGGTGGCTTATCCTGTTTTTGAGCGATCAGGCCATCGACAACATCGTTAGGCGTTATCGTGCCAGTTTCAACGAGGATTTGCCCCAGCTTCATCCCTTTCGGGGCAATAAGCTCGGGTTCGGTTGCTATGGGCTTACCTTCGGATACCGCCTTAAGATTTTTGATGAGAGGCGAAATAGACCCGTCAAACGGAAGAGGCTTTCCGGTTTCAAGCGCTCTTGATACGTTGGCTACAAGCCGCTTCATCGCATCAATAGCATCGAATATTGTATCGATAACCACTCCCTGCAATACAAGCTCTTTTTTTCTTGACTTGTCAAGCAGGCTCTCAGCTTCATGCGCAAGCGACTGAATCTGATCTAGATCGAGAAAGCCGGATACGCCTTTTATCGTATGAAATGCCCTGAAAACAGCGTTAACGGCTTCCTCGTCTTCAGGATTGCCCTCTAGCTTAAGAACGTTCAAGTCTGCGTTATCGAGATGCTCATTCGATTCAGAAATAAAGTCAGTAAGGAGTTCTTCATCTAAGCCTGCAAGCGATGTCTCTTTGCCTTCTTCATCTTCAGCAGGAATCTCATTTTCGGCCTTTGCTGCTACTAAATCTGCAGAGCCAGTCGAAAGCATGTTGATGATCGAATCCACACTGCCTGGGAGCATGCTCTTTCCCATATATGCATTGATAGTTCGCGCGAGCCAGTCCTTTGCAGCAAAGAGCTCATCAATGATCGCTCGCACTCCTCTTTCCGCCAAGGCATCCTCGATAGCATGGCAGAGACGCCCAATTTCCATCAATCCCATAAGGCCCGAGTCGCCCTTCAATGTATGAATGAGCCGCTTCAACTGAGCAAGTTTCTCTACGTCATCCTGTCCTTCGAGTGCAAGGATCAGCTCTTCAAGTTCGCGCAATGATGCAGTCTGACTCTGCAGAAAGTCCTTGAATATTGCTTCATCGACATTCCGTGGAATCTTCGCTGCCAAGCCCGGTTTATCTTCCGTCTTTTCTTCAACGATTCCGCTTACAATTTCAGGTGGAAAACCGGCTTCAGCGATTGTTTTGCCTTCGACAAGCACGTTTGTCAGGCTCTTTACCGTGTCTGAAAGGAGGTTTACTGCATGTCCTGTATCGTTCACTTCGTCGAGAAGTATCTTCTCGACAAGATCTGCTGCATTCCTGGCAGCAGTTGCACAACGCAATTCCGTCATCTCATCTGCAATGTCCGCAGCCTTTGTAAATTCGGTATGAAGGTCGGCCAGAGACCTTGGATCGGATATATCCAGTAACTTGATGGCTTTGGCAAGTGTTTTCAAATGAACCGCGGCATCGATCTCTTCATCGTCTAATTCCGGAACCTCTTCTGTTGGTGTTGGGAGTTGAATATCGTCAAAAGCAAGATTCAGCTCAGGAGGAAAATTTGCCTCGGCGAATGTTCTGCCATCCGAGAACATTGAAATCAGACTATTGCAGGTCTTACGCACGACAGATATGCCTTTAGCCGGTTCGAATTCCTCAAGCAGGATATTTTCAACGATATCGGCAGCCGCGCGTGCAGCAGCAGCGGCCTTATCGTCGGATAAATCCTCAGCGGCTTCTCCAACTCCGGTAATAATTGTATGAAGGTCTGCGAGTGCACGAGGATCACCTGCATCAGTTGATGTAGTCATTGTCAGCAGAGTTTCAAGAAGAGCTGTGATTTCTCCTTCTTCCCCTGGCGGCTCCTCGGATGCTTCCACTATTTTTGCCTCTGCGGATTCAACATCCAGTTCAGCGGGGAAGTGCGATTCATCGAACGTGCGACCGTCAATAAACATCATCTGAAGGCCCGATGCAACCTTTCCTACTAGGTCCATTCCCTTCTCAGCATCAATATCTTCAAGAAGAACCTGCTCGACAATATCAGCGGCAAGGTGCGCCGCCGCCGCAGCTTTCGATTCTGTCAAATCCTCTGCAACGTCCTCAACTTGCATAAGAAGAGTGTGAAGATCGGCAAGGGATCTCGGATCCGATCGATCGGTGAAGACTATCGTTTCGGATAGTTTTTTCAGGAGTTCCTCAATTTTTCCATCTTCCGATTCGGGTGTCTTTGGCATGTGTATTCTCCTGGAAAAAGCTGAAATACTAACGTTCCCTTAAAAGGTATCCAATCCTACCCTTTTGGACAATTATTTTCAATAGATGTCGTTTTCACCTGTAAAGAAGCGCATGCAGGTTCGCAAGGAAATTAAGATTTAGATTCGGCGGCATCTCTGTATTTTTCGGGCTTGAAATTGTCTGCGAAAACCGTTATAATTCTACTACCGGGGATATGGTGTTAAGGAGCATCTCCGGAGATTATATGATAATCAGTCACAATACTCAGACGCGTTACTGCTCTGAAATCGATGCTCCCGTAAGGGTCACGATTAAGACGAAACTGCCAATGCAGCGAGGATTGGGCGGTATGCTTCGTCCCAAGAAAGGCGGGTTTACGCAGGTGACATGTGAATTTGAAGAACAGTGCAAAACGGAACGCAGGGATTGCGTATGGGCTGTTGGCGCAATGAGAAGCAAGAGAGACCCGATCGAGCTTAATATCCCTATTTAGTCGCTATCACTGAAATCAGCTATAATCACCTCGAGGGCGAAATGCCTTCGTTTTTTTTGCCGTATTCATAAAGGCAGTTTTCGTCGTCGGCATGCGTTGTCGTCGGTGGTTTTTATGTGCAAAACCGATATTTCGAAAGCGACGCCGCTTTTTAAGCAGTATTACGCTCTCAAGAAAGATCACATGGGAGCGATTCTGCTTTTCAGGCTCGGCGACTTTTACGAGATGTTCGGCGCCGACGCCGAAGCAGCCAGCCGTATACTCGGCATCACGCTCACATCCCGCAGGCTCAGCAACGAAGCGCGGGTGCCGATGTGCGGCGTGCCGCACCACAGTATTAAACGCTATATCAAGCGATTGATCGAAGCCGGCTTGACCGTTGCCGTGGCTGATCAGGTTGAAGACGCGAGCGAAGCGAAAGGCATCGTCAGGCGCGAAGTTACAAGGGTAATCATGCCGGGCACGATTATCGAGGAAGACTACCTGGATGAAGGATCGCTGAATTACCTTGCGGTTGTTACGAAAAGAAAAGACAGAATCGGGTTTGCAGTTCTCGAATCGAGCGGAGGCATAGTCCACGCGGGCGAAATGTCCTATGATTCAGCTGGTAGCGTCGCAAATGAAATAGAAAGCCGCGGCCCGCGAGAGCTTAAACTATCTCCCGAACTCATGAATGACAGAACGTTCAGCCATCTCCGCGCAAGTTTGCCTAAAGATACAGTTCATGAAACAGGCGAGTTTCCATCCGAGCCGGACCTGGTTTTCTTCGCCGAAAGGCAGTTCAACGCACCTCTGAAATCACTTGGAATAGAGGGCAAGCCAGCGCTTCTCCAGGCTCTTTTCGAAATCATTCGCACACTCCAGTACAGCTTCAAAGTGACCGATCTTCCACTAACGCTTGTATCGCTCGATCTATCCGACCATATGGTTCTTGACGGCCATACGATTACAAACCTGGAAATACTCGCAAGCCCGTATGCGGGCGGTGAAGCGCTTATCGATGTTTTTGCCCGCCCAAAAACTGGTATGGGCAAGCGGATGCTTACGGAATGGCTTCGTGCTCCGCTTCGCAATGCATCGTCCGCGTCCGAACGCCTCGATGCCGTGCAATCGCTGCAAAACGAAAGTGAAGTCCTGGATGCAATACAGGAACTTCTCACGGGAATATGCGACATCGAGCGAATTGCGAACAGGGCGGGGCTCGACCGCACAAATCCGCGCGAACTTGCAGCATTACGGGAGTCCCTTAAGAGGCTTTCAGAATTATCGGATGTACTGAATAATGCTCCGCAGGATAAATCAGATGTCGATCTGAGTAGCTTGGTGAATCTACTTGCGCGAATCGCAGAACGGCTTGGGGCAAAACTTGAGCTTGCAGAGAAGCTTGCGCTCATCCTGGCTGAAGAACCGCCCGTGAACGTCTCGGATGGCGGAGTGATAGCCGAAGGTTTTTCCGCTGAACTTGACGATCTTAGAAAGATTATTCGAGAGGGCAAGAATTGGTTTCTCAGCTATCAGAAGAGCGAGGCAGAGCGTTCAGGAATCCGTTCTCTTAAAGTCAAGTATACTGGTGCATTCGGCTATTTTATAGAAGTATCAAATGCAAATCTTCATCTGGTTCCGAAGGATTACACGCGTAAGCAAACTCTTGTGAATGCCGAGCGCTTCACGACATCAGCGCTTTCGGAGCACGAATTGAAGCTTTCTTCCGCGGAGGAGGATTCGCTCAGACTTGAGACGGAGTTGTTTAACAAGCTTGTTTCCGATGTTGCGAACGAGAGAGACACGCTTATTGGCATTGCAGATGCTGTCGGGATGCTTGATGTGCTTGCAAGTTTCGCCGTGACTGCCGAGCGGGATCAATGGATGCGTCCGGAGTTTGTAGAGACCTGCGGAGTTGACATCAAATTGGGGCGGCATCCGATGGTGGAGCGCGCAGTCGGAAGGAACAGGTACGTTGCCAACGATGTAGTGCTTTCACCCGAATCACAGCAGATCGTTATCCTGACTGGGCCGAACATGGGCGGGAAATCCACGTATATGCGGATGGTTGCGCATATTGTACTTCTTGCCCATGCAGGCAGCTTTGTTCCAGCGGAATCGGCTCGCATTGGTGTAACGGACCGCATTTTTACTCGTATCGGTGCATCCGACGCGCTGGCGATAGGGCAGAGTACGTTTATGATGGAAATGATCGAGACAGCGGAGATACTTCGTACGGCCACGAATCGCAGCCTTGTAATCCTCGATGAGGTAGGGCGTGGCACTGGAACATACGACGGACTTTCGATTGCGAAGGCGGTTGTCGAGTATTTGCACGAACATCCGCGCGCACGCCCGCTTACGCTCTTTGCGACCCATTATTTCGAGCTGACCGAGCTTGCATCGATACTCCCGAGGGTTTTGAATCTCCGTATGGAAGTGCTGAAGGAAGGCGACGAGTTCGTATTTCTGTATGCGGTCGAGCAAGGATTCGCCGATGAATCCTATGGAATCGAGGTTGCCAGGCTCGCGGGACTGCCGGAAGGCGTAGTTTTACGCGCTCGCAGAATCCTTGAGGAGCTTGAAGAAGTGAAACATGCCCACCTGAAACACGCTCGCGAAATAATTCAGTTGGGTCTTTTCGAGGAATGATGGAATAACGTCGTAATTTCGGTTATTCCGGCAGATTCCGTGGCTCATTTTTTGTCATTAACGAGGGTAATTCCAGTAGCTGTGAGGCATATTTTGAATACTGGAGCAGAAACGCGTCTATCCGAAAAAATGCGCGATTTTGAAGCAGATCGCGCGCGCGAAAATGCACTTTCGCGCCTGTTTCGCGCCTATAACCCGCGGTCAGGATCGCGCGTCTGCCGACATGTCGAAAATCGGGGTGTTTCTGAACGATTTTCAAGGATTTTTGCAGCATTTTTGGTCTTTTTCGTCGTTTTTTCAGGATTTTATGACGCGATCGCGAAACCGCGCGTTGACGAATCGAACTATTTCGCGGCGACGCTCTATCCAAAGAATTCGGCAAAGAGTTTCATCATCTACCACGTTGACACAGACCGGGTTGTCGCGAGTCTGAATTTGGATTACATCGGTCCGGTTGCTTCGCTCACCAAGATGATGACCTGTCTTCTTGCCGACGAAATGCTCGACTATAACGGGAAGTACAAGCTCACGCCCGATGAGGCGAAGGCTCTCGGGCTTGCAAAGCCTGCAAGCGGAAAATCAAGCTCCAGAAAAGGAAAAAAAGGCGGTGCGGTCGCTTCAAAGGATGCGCCGCCGGTTTATATTTCGCTTGAACAGATGCTCGACCTTGCGCTGGTTCCCAGCAACAATACCGTGTGCAAGATCATTGCAAGGCTGATCGACGGAAACGAAAAAACATTTGCTGCACGGATGACGCGCAGGGCGAAAGAACTGGGGATGGAAGACACTGTATACTCGAACTCATCTGGGTTACCGTCAAAGACCGATCAATACTCGAACGTACGCGACCAGGTGATCCTGGCGCTCGAAGTGATGAAGCGTCCGAACCTGATGGGCACTGTGGGGAAACATTATATTTTCCATCTGGAGCGCTGGGACTCGACGATGTATTATCTCAAGCAACGCTATCCGGTCGCCGGAATCAAGACCGGGTGGACAATCAAGTCCGGACGATGCATCGTGATTCTCGTAGAGCATCCAAAGTTCGGCAGGTTCGTTGTTGTACAGCTTGGTTCGGTGAGCATTCCGCAGGGATTTGTGGATGCCGAGATTATACTATCGCGCTTCGGCATAATCAAGCTTGCCGACGATTCGCTCCTGAGCGAGGCTCGCAGACAGGAAAAGGAAAGAAAGCGTGAAGCCGAGCAGGAAACGAAAGACCGTGCCAAAAAGAAGAATGCTGCATGAAACTGGGCGGGTAAGCATTCACGCCGGTGAAACCGCACGAGAATGCAAAATGGTCACATTTCGCCTCTTGAAATATGCTGGAAATGAAACCGTTGTATAATGATGTCGTGGAAGGCGGAAAGGTGACCGCGGGCGAATGCTCCACGGTTGCAGATGGAAAGCAGGATGTCACACGTGGGGACAGCGTGACTGCAGGCGAGCAGGAAGCTCTTGGCGAGCGGAATCTGCTCCTTAGGGGTCTTTCCCTCATCGGTGGCTGGTTTGCGGCGGTGTTGACGTACATTCGCAATCTGCGTCTCCGGAAAATGCCCCATCCGGATCCTGAAATCAGGCATCTTGAAAACCAGGAAGAACTCATCAAATGGCTGAGGATTCAAGCGCGGCTTCTTACCCCTCTCCACAGCTTCTATCGCGGCATCGCAATCGGTCTTGGCGTGATGATCGGCACAGGTCTCGTTCTCAGTATCATCGTTCATCTGCTTTCCCAGCTTGCACTTGCGCCGCTAGTCGGTGATTTCGCAAAGCAGATTATGGAATACCTCGAAACCGCTACAAACGGTTCCTGAAATCCCGTCGGAGAATACTGACATGAAAAAGGATGAATTTGGCTCTCGGCTGACGCGCTTCTTATTGATCTGGATTGCCGTAGTGGGCGTTTTACTGTGCATTCCCGGCTTCGCAATGGCGCAGGCTGATCCGATAGGCGAGAAGATTAAGGCGATCAGCATCGACTCAAGCAACGAATGGACGATCGTGAAGCTCGATTTCGATAACGCGATTCCCGAATACACTCTGCATTTCGAAAAAGGCTCGCCCAAGCTAGTCCTGATAATGATCGGTACAAAGATTCCCGAAGATGTTTTGAAGGGCGAGACGCCTGTCGATCGTTTTCCCTTGTGGAAAGTCACGCCGTATCAGGGCAGCGTGAATTCGAGCCTTACGCTTTACCTCGCTTATAGCTGTGAATATCTCATTGGCAAGACAGAGAAGTCGCTTCTGCTCAAATTTCCAAGGCGCATGAGCTATTCAAGGGAAATCGAAATTGGCGAAGGCGTGTTATGGCGCACGGAAGGCAAGGAAATCGCGGATCGCCCGCTTCGGTACGACTGGCTTGTCATTCCTAAGTCGAGTGAGGTGAAGCTTGCGGTCGAAAGCGCGAGCAGCTTAAACCGATCGCGTCGAACGATGGAATTAACAGAAATGTGCAGCGCAACAGGTGCAATCGCTGCCGTGAACGCGGGCTTTTTCAACGGTCAAGGCTATCCCGTGTCCACACTCGTCGAGGACGGGCTTTTCGTAACGAGCGGCCGATACCCGTCGCGCCCGATGCTGCTTCTCCTCAGGGACGGATCGATAAGGCTCGGTAGGTTCACGGTCAGGCCGGAGCTTGTAATTGGAGGAAAAGTTATTCCGCTGAATGGGCTTAATGTTCCGATCAGCGACAGCGCGACGGTTGTTTACAACTGGAATTATCCTTTCGAAAATATCCCGCTTTCGGGATTTGTATATCTGCTCAAGGGCGGAAGGCTTACGCCGGAACTTGAAGGGATAAGGGAACTTTCGGGATCTGATGAGTACTATATCGTTACGACGCTGATGCCTGAGGCGAATCCACTGAGCAATGTATCGCCCGATACTCCGGTCGAAGTTCGAACAAGGATTTACGATAGGGCAACCGGCAAGATGCTCGATGTCGAGGATGCGGTAGGCGGCGCTCCGATGCTTGTTAAAGACGGCAAAATCAACGTGTCCATTACTGAAGATTTTGTGCGTGAAGATATCAGCAAGAATCCGCGTGCTAGGACAGCAATAGCTATTCTCAAGGATGGAACGATTCTGTTGGTTGTGGTGAGCGAAGTGCGTGATACGTTCTACAAAGGCGTGAAACTTGAAGAGCTTGCTAAGTGGCTGTTGGCGAAGGGCGCAGTGGATGCGTTCAATTTGGATGGCGGCGGATCGAGCCAACTTGTCATAGAGGGAGCGCTCGTGAATCCTTACCAGGGCTCGCCAAGGAAGGTGCATAATGGGATTTTCCTTGTGCCAACGAACTAAGCAGGTTGTTTGAAGAACATTGGGATTTGATTCCCAATTTGATTGAGGAAGTTCGGGGATTGCGAAGGAGAGAAGCCGATGAAAGTAGGCACGAGGTTATTTCTGGGATTTGCGGTGGTTCTCGCTTGCCTGTGGGTATTTGCTTTCCTTTCCATAAGCACATACAGGAACACTTATTCGGAATTCATACTCCTGCAGAACGATATAATCCCCGGCGTGATGGCAATGACCGAGATGTACTCTCTGGTAAATGAAACATCTCATACGATCACTGAGTATATATACTTCGGCGGTACAGAAGAAAGGGAGCAAGTGCTTGCAGGTATTGAAGAGCTTAAAAGAGCCGGGCAGGTTCATTTCGAACATGAAACGCACATTGGAGAAAAAGAAAAACAAGCAGCGGAAGAGCTGACAGCCGGGATACAGGAGTATGCATCGCTGGTCATTAAGCTCGTAGATCTCAAGGATCAAGGTGCGAGCATCGAGGAATTGACAGCTATCGATCACGATGAGCTTCATACTGCAGCTGAGGCATTGTCGCCTGCGCTTTTGGCGCACAAGGCAGTACATATGGAAGAAATGGACGGTTCTCTTAAGGCGGTCTGCGATGGAATGAGCTTTGGAAAGAGAATCTCCGTTCTGGCAAGCGAACTTGCTGTACTCGCGGCGATACTCGCGGCGTTCGTTGTGGCAAGGTCGCTCCTGAAGCCGATTCACGCTCTCAGGCAAGGAATGGCTTACGTGGGCGAAGGCAATCTTGACTACAGAGTTGGGTCAACGGCCAGAGATGAAATCGGGGATCTTTCACGTGAATTCGATGCGATGACAGGCAGGCTGGCGAAGACAACTACTTCAATTGAGGATCTGAACGAAGAAATTGATGAGCGTAAGCAAATTGAGGAAGCGCTTCGTGAACATGAAGAGAAGCTGCGATCCGATATTGAACTTGCCGCTGAAATCCAACGGCGTATGGTGCCCCCTCTTCCTACAAGCTTTGGCGATGTGATCGTTGAAGGCGTTTATAAGCTGTCCGAAGAGGTTGGAGGTGATTATTACGACTTTACGTGCGATCCTATGGGTATCGAGCATCTGATTGTAGCCGACGTTGCCGGACATGGCATAGCTTCTAGTCTCTTCTGCGGGGCGATTAATGTGCTTTTTAGGCAGGCGGCACCGTTTGCGGACGCACCGGATGAATTCTTCAATTTACTTAATCATGAACTTATTCAGCTATCCGGAGAATCTGCAAAATTCGTAACGGCGGTTTATATCCAGATAAATCCGGATGATGGAGGGCTAAGGATATTGAATGCTGGGCATCCTGCAGCATACATTATTGGGTCTGAAGGTATCAAGGCCCGGATCGAATCTAGCGGTATTCCTTTAGGATTGTTTAGTAGCGCGGAATGGAAAGCTGAAGAATTTGTGTTTGATATTGGCGACGTACTGCTTATTTACACTGACGGAGTGATCGAAGCGAAGAAATCCGATGGCGCGTTTCTTGGCGTTGACGGGCTAGAGAGATTTATTAACGACATTTGCGAGAAAGAGGGGCGGGGCAAAGTTCCGCAGAACCTGGCACAGAAAGTTGTGGATACAGCGTTTGAACTCTGTCCGAAAATCGAGGACGACGTGACTGTTCTGACGGTTCGATGGCCGGAAATATAAATTCGTATCGAATCCCCGCACAACAGATGGGAATAAGAAAAGGAACGACCTTCCATCTCTGACCCGAAGGCGTCGTCTAAGCCTCCGGAATCAAAAGACCGAGCGTTCCGTTGCTGCGTCGGTAGAGAACGTTCATTTCATTCGCTTCCTGATGTGAGAAGATATAGAAGTCGTGCCCGGAAAGATCCATCTGCATGATCGCTTCCTCGATATCCATCGGCTTGATTTTGAAGTGTTTCACGCGGGCAATTCTTCTTGCCGTTTCCTCTGGAGTTGGCGCATCTTCGCCTACAAGTTCATTTTCACTCGGCTGACGGTATTTGTCGATAAGCTTTGTCTTATACCTGCGCAGCTGCTTCTCGACCTTTTCTACCGCAAGGTCACAGGCTTCCTCAAAGCTCTGCCCGTATTCTTCTCCACGAACGAACTTACGGGCTACATCAACCGTTATTTCAACGCGGAAATTCCTGCCGTTTTTTCGTGAATGATACTCATGCATCTCGACTTTGGCCTGCTCGGCTTTACTGAAGAACTTGCTGAGCTTTTCCACTTTCCCACGGATGTAGTTCTGAACCTTATCACTAACGCTCGCGCCGGTTAAGATTACCTGCATATCTACCTCCGAACCATATTTTCCAAGAAACCATTCTTAACAAATTATAACGCAAAACCACGTTTCATTCCAGTACGCTAGGATTTACGCAAATCGCATGATGGCCATCAGTGTGCAAATGTCAATCCTTCGTTGCTTGAATCACACAATTTTCAGCCGATTCTGCGCAAACAGTACCGATATCCTTGCAAAGAGAGCAGGAAATCGTTTCCCGCTAATGAGTATCGTGGCTTTTGTCCGTATTCCAGGAATCTCCCCAATCCACTCGCACTTCCCTGCGAGGCCACGCCTTCGGCTCATCCGCGCTGTATCCAAGAAGCACGCACCCGACAAGTTTTCTGTCTTCGTCAAAAAAAGCGTCGATCTGCTCACGTATCGTCAGCTGCGCAGCCATATATAGACTTCCGAGCCCTTCCGCAGTAGCCGCGAGCATAATGTTTTCTGCAGCCATTGCGCAGCTGACAAGTGTCCATCCATCATCAGAATCGTCATTATCGGCGTAAATCACGATCGCTGCGGGCGCGTCGCCCAAGTTGTGGTAGAAAGACTCACGAAGCTTTACGCCCTCCGGCCCGTAACGTTTTTCGATCACAGGTTTCAGCTTGTCCCAGATAACTCGACAGATAACAGCGAATTCATCGCGTTTTTTACCGGTCAGAACATGAAGAAACCATGGCTGCGTGTTGAGCGCTGACGGAGCCCAGAGACCTGCTTCGATGATTCTCTCAAGCACAGGTATAGGTACAGGTTTCGTCTCGTACTTGCGAACACTTCTTCTTGAGAGAGCCACTTCATAGAAGCCCTTGAGTTTGTCGTCCATATGCATCTCCTCGAATGCAAGGTTGTCGAGCAAATATTCTAGCCTGTGCGAAGTGCAATTGTGATAGTATTCGTCCGGTTTTGAGATATTCTAACCCTTTGAACGCGGTTGTACATGAGGCAATTATGTCTCAGGAGTATTGAAATGCCCGGGAGATTGATTACGGTTGCAGATTTCAGCGATACAGACATCCTTGAAACTGTTTCGCTCGCAGTCAGGCTTGCTGCGTGGCTTGAAGCGGATGGATCACTGCCCAACGATGCGCCATTCGGAGACGTACTTGCCGGATGCCTGGTCCATCTTGCATTCTTCGAGCCATCCACCCGGACGCGAATCAGCTTTGAAACGGCGGCAAAACTTCTTGGAGCTGACACGGTTTTGTTTACGGGTGCGGATTCAAGCATTGTGAAGGGCGAATCACTAGAAGATACGGCACACACTCTGCTGGCAATGTGTCCACATCTTGTCGTAGTGCGCCATCCCAATGCAGGTTCCGCAAGTCAATTTCAATCATACTTCGATATTCCGGTTGTAAATGGCGGTGACGGGCGCGGTCATCACCCGACGCAAGCACTGCTTGATATTGCGACAGTTCATTCCGAAATTCCTCTTTGGGAGATGGATTCAGACTTTGAATTTCTGAAAGCAAGGCCTGATGGAGAGATTGATCTCAAGCCGAAAGCCGGCCCGCTTCACCTTGTGATTGTCGGCGATATCAGAAACTCGCGTGTCGCGCGAAGCAATGCAGAAATCTGGACTAGAATCGGACACAGAGTGACGCTTATCGGGCCAAAGGCGCTTCTTCCGGTGATGCCCATTAACGATCTCGTCGCGCTGACCTTCGATTTCGATGAAGTGATACCCACAGCTGATGTAATTATGATGCTCAGGATGCAAAAGGAGCGCCAAACTGCATACGCGGAAAGCGGAATAGCAGGAGCGAGCGCGCGATACGCGCTTACGGAATCGCGTCTCGATCGCGCACGTCCCGACGCTCTAATACTGCATCCAGGTCCGTGTAATCGCGGGACGGAAATTGAAGATGCAGTGTACCGCGATCCGCGTTGCCGCATCCGACAACAGGTTCGATTCGGTGTTGCAGTGAGGATGGCTGTACTCGCGAAGCTCCTTGAACGGAGGGACAAACTCTGCGACGTGCTTTCTTCACTGTGAACCTGGTGTTGTTGTATACTTAAAGCTCCAAGTATGATGTAAATGAGGAGAGGATTTTCCTTGTCCGGGAGGTTGAGATGAATGGTTTAAGAGCATTTTCGATTGTCATTGTTGCGCTGATGTTCCTTGCGGGATGCAACCCGCCTCCAGCGGAGGACACTTCTGGTACGGGCGGTGCAGGAGCAGGCACTACTGGATTCATGAGCGAAGGGGACACGATCAAGATCGGAGTTAACCTGGAGCTTACTGGTGAAGTTGCGAGCTTTGGTGTTTCCTGCCTGAATGGCATAAGGCTTGCCCTTGAAGAGATTAACGAGAATGGCGTTCTTGGCAAGAAGATAACGCTTATCGAGGACGACAATAAGGGCAAGGGTACGGAAGCCGCGAGCGTTGCAAAGAAGCAGGTCGAGGTTGATAATGTTCCCTTGATGATAGGCGCGGCTGCAAGCACAAACTCGATAGCAATAAGTCAGGTTGCCGAGGGAAAGGGTATTCCCCAGGTAACACCCGCGAGTACGCGCACCGATCTTACGGTTGATAAATACGGGAACGTGAAGAGATACGTCTTTCGAACATGCTTTACTGACGATTTTCAGGGCGACGCAATAGCCAAGTTCTGCTGGGACGAACTCGGGGCTCGTCGGATTGCGATTCTATATGACAACGGCCAGGATTATTCGAAGGGAATATACCAGCGCGTGAAAGAAACATTCACAAAGTTGGGCGGAGTAGTTGCTTCGGAGCGTACGTACGATGCCAAGGTTGACAACGATTTCAGCGCACACCTCAGCCAGATAAAGACTGCGAAATTCGATGTTCTGGTTGTCCCAGGATACTACCAGCAGGTCGGACAGATTGCAAAGCAGGCAAGGGGACTCGGTATTGAGCAGCCGCTCGTAGGCGGGGACGGGTTTGACAGTCCTCAGTTAATTGAAGTGGGTGGTGATGCGGTTGAAGATGCATTCTTTACCACGCATTTCTCTGCGGATGATCCGAGCGAAAAGGCGCAAGCCTTCGTTTCGAAGTATAAGTCAAAGTATGGCTTAACCCCTGACGCCATGGCGGTGCTCGGCTACGATGCCATGAAGCTCTGCGCGGATGCAATCGAGAGAGCGGGATCCGCAGATCCTGAAGCGATTACAAAGGCTCTAGCGGATACGAGGAACTATCCCGCTGTTACCGGAAACATAACGATTGACGAACTCCACAATGCCGTTAAGGACATTGTTGTGATGAAAGTGGAGAACGGCAAGTTTGTGATGCACAAACGGGTTGAGGCCGATATTCCTGAGATCGATGAAGCCTCGAATGATGAAGAACAAGTTGAAGAAACAGTAGGTGGAGACGGGGCAGATTCCGACGGTGAAACGTCGGATGAAGATGCCGCATCAACTGCGGAAGGTCAAGGTGATACCGAGGGCAGCGAGTAAATACCAGATTGTTGAGCGCGAACATCTTAGCGGAATGATGGCAGGTGCATACTCTGATATGCGTTGCGATTTTCCGGCGCCGGGGATGAAGCGCCCCTGCTTTTTCGAATGGGATAAATGGCAGTGCGGATCAAGCTAATACCAACAACCAGGAAGGGGTGGCTTGCCCTTGGCAGCACGCTCGGCGTGCTGATCGTCCTGTACGTATTTTTTACAATATTGGGCAGGCTGTATCCCGAAAACCAACTGCTTTCGGGCGGATATTTCGTTGATCTCCTTTTTAGGGGCATAGTGCTTGGCAGCGTCTATGCACTTATTGCACTCGGTTACACGATGGTTTACGGAATAATTCAGCTTATCAATTTTGCTCATGGCGAAATATATATGCTGGGTGCGTATGTCGGCTATTTCTTTCTCCGATTGTTTATTGACAAGCTCTATCTTGGTGCAGGCGTACCTCTTTGGGTTTCCTTCTTTCTGGCAATGAGCATCGCCATGGTGGTATGTGCAGTAGCCGGCGTAATAATGGAAAAGTTCGCGTACCTCCCACTCCGCAATTCCACCCGAATAGCAGTATTGATCACTGCTGTTGGAATGTCACTTTTCCTGCAGAACCTGGGCCTCATTGCATTCACGCCGAATCCGCGGAGCTTTGCTCCTAATACTTTTGCGGTATATTCCGTACAGGTCGCAGCTTCGGACAAGTTTACTTCACCGCGTGAAATGAAGATTCAACAGGATACGAACGCCCAAGCATCCTCTCGTGGCGACGTTTATGTGCGAATAAAGGCAAGATCCCAAGCGGGAGAAAGCGAATGGAGCGCCCCTGTTTTTCTTGGAGCGGATTCGCCCAGCAGTATCGGGGAGTTTGCCGACTATCCAACCGAGAGCGAGGCTGGCATACCTGCACCCGCCGGAATTGTGCTTAAAAGGGAGCTTTCAAGTGACAAGCTTGAAATCAGTTGGGCTGAAATTCCCAAGGTGTTCCGCGATATCAAGCCCATCTTCGGTGAAATGCCTGTGTTCATCCCGCTTGATTTCGGAATCGGAGCCGATAGAAGCGAATCTGGTGAAGGCAGAAGGTTTGGTGTTCATGTTGCAGGCATCCATATTCTGATTCTTGCAACAACTATCGCCATGCTTGCAGCGCTCTGGTGGTTGATCAATCGAACTGATTTTGGTTTGGCTATGCGTGCGGTAAGCTTTGATAAGGAAACGACAAGGCTTATGGGTATCGACACCGACCGTGTGATAAGCCTAACTTTCGCACTGGGGAGCGCACTTGCTGCGGTTGCGGGATGTCTCGTCGGACTCTACTTGATTCGAATCGATCCTCTGATGGGTTTCTTGCCGGGAATAAAGGCGTTTGTCGCAGCAGTCGTAGGAGGGATTGGCAGCATACCGGGCGCCGCCGCCGGAGCGATGATAATGGGAGTATCCGAAACGCTCGTGAAGGGCTACATACCAGCAAAGATAAGCCCACTGTCGGATGCAGTTGCGTTTGCATTTCTGATCATCGTTCTGCTTGTAAAGCCAACGGGTCTATTCGGAAGGGCGATAAAGGAGAAGGTGTGATTGCTTTTTATTGTTGGCAGATTACGGATGATAGGAGAGGCTAAGGAAGGTTTGCTTGAGAAGGAGAGAGGTTAGGGCAGGGGAATGATAAACGAGTATATCGAGACAATCATCATTCTGATAATGATCAACTCAATCTTCGCGCTCAGCCTCAATCTGATCATTGGATTCAACGGACAGTTTTCACTGGGGCATGCAGCCTTCCTCGCGATTGGCGCTTATGCGAGTGCCATTGTTGTTGCCGCATACAATTTCCCATTCCTGATCGGACTGTTTGTCGCTGGCGTGATGGCTGCTGTACTCGGCCTTGTTATAGGAGTACCCACGCTCAGACTGCGCGGTGATTATCTTGCAATAGCGACTCTCGGTTTCGCAGAAATCACAAAAATGGTGCTCTTGATTATGCCGGAAAAGATTTTCGGCGGGGCAACAGGAATCCCGGGCGGCGCCAAGGAGATAGATAAAGTACCCCAGTTATCGGATCTGCTGCGCATGCCGGGCGCAATCGCTCCTGAATTTGCGGGAAAGCTTCCAAGCCAATGTACCGGCGCGGCCCCTGTCAATATAAATCAGACAATGAACCTGATCTTCTGTTTCGTCTGGATTATCGCAACATTAATAGTCGTAGGTTATGGTTTTTATGCGCTTTACCGCTGGCTGAAAGGAACAGTGGAAAGACGAATATCAGGAAAGAAATGGGTGCTGTGGTCGCTGCGCCTAGTTTATTGGGGTGGACTAATCGTTCTTGCAGTAACAAACACCAAGCGGATCAACGATTCTTTCTACGGTGTTTTCGGCGTACATCGATCCCACACGTGGAACAGCTATCTCTCTACACAGTGGACGGTGTTTCTTTTCCTGATTGTTGCCGTTCTTCTAATCACCTGGCTTTGCGTAAACTACCTGAGGAGTACATATGGAAGAGCTGTAATTGCCATTCGTGAAGACGAGATTGCCTCTACGATGCTTGGTATCGGAGAATTCAAGTTCAAACTGATGAACTTTCTTGTTGGCACGTTTTTCGCAGGAGTTGCCGGCGGCCTCCTGGCTCACTCCATTCCGTCATTCAATCCATTCGAGTTCGATCTCCTAAAAAGCGTCGATGCGCTTCTGATGGTTGTTCTCGGTGGGATGGGCAGTATCACAGGCACATTTTTCGGAGCAACCGTTCTGACGATCCTTCCCGAAGCTCTAAGGCAAAGCAAAGAGTGGCGAATGGTGATCTATTCGCTGACACTCGTGCTTCTGATGATATTCAAGCCTAAGGGATTTTTTGGCTCATCAGAGTTCAGCCCAAAAATCCCGGATTTCCTCAGGCGATTGATGGACAATCGACGCGGGGCAAAGGGGGCTTCCGATGCTTGAACTAAGAAACGTGAGCATCATATTCGGAGGTCTTCGAGCTGTCGATCAGCTGAGCATTTCAGTTCGTGCGGGCGAGCTCAACGGCCTGATTGGTCCCAACGGTGCTGGAAAGACAACGGTGTTTAACGCTATAACTGGCGTTTATGTTCCGAATGAGGGCGAGATATTCCTGGGCGGCACTATTTTGAATAAAATGCCCACGCATATTATATGCCGCAAGGGAATAGCCAGAACTTTCCAGAACCTTCGCTTGTTCAAGAACCTTACGGTACTTGATAATGTCAAGATTGCTCTTGACCGGAACTATCGGTACAGCCTGCTTGACGCGTTTTTAAGGACACCGAAATGCCGCCGGATCGAACGCGAGATTGAAGCAAGAGCATATTCGATTCTTGATGAGCACGGGCTTGTTTCGCATGCGAAATCGCTCGCAAAGAACCTTCCTTATGGTCTTCAGAAACATCTCGAAATCGCACGTGCGATGGCGACAAGCCCAAAAATACTCTTGTTGGATGAACCCGCTGCAGGTCTTAACGATGCTGAAACTGAAAGCCTGATGAAGAAAATTCATAATCTCCGCGACGAGTACAAGCTTGGAATTCTGCTTATTGAGCATGATATGAAGCTTGTCATGGGGATATGTGAGACCATCACTGTTCTTGACTACGGAAAGAAGATTGCGGAAGGAACAGCTACTGAAATCCAGAATAATCCCCGCGTAATCGAGGCCTATCTCGGAGACGAGAAGGAGGTTAAAGGCTGATGCTTGCAGTCGAAGACCTCCATGTTAAGTACGGTGCGGTGCATGCGCTTCGCGGCGTGACACTCGATTGCCCGAGAGGGAAGATCGTCTCGCTTATCGGTGCAAACGGTGCGGGTAAGAGCACGATACTCAACACAATCATCGGACTTGTGCCAGCTCATAGCGGAAATGTAACCTATGACGATCTGGATATCACAAACAGGAAGACACACGCTTTGGTTGCAAAGGGCATCAGCCTTGTGCCCGAAGGTCGGCGCATCTTCTTGAATCTTACTGTTGTTGAGAATCTTCTTGTAGGAGCATATTTGACGCGAGACAGGAAGGAACGGACTCGCCGACTCGGCGAAGTTTTTGCGTTATTCCCGCGCCTCAAGGAGAGGATGACGCAGATTGGCGGTACATTATCCGGCGGCGAGCAACAGATGCTTGCCATTGGGCGCGCAATGATGCAGAATCCGCGTCTGCTTTTGCTGGACGAGCCTTCGCTCGGCCTTGCACCTAACCTCGTCACCGACATTTTTGCGACGATAAGGAAGATTAACGAGCGCGGAACGACCATTCTGCTTGTCGAGCAGAACGCCTTCCAGGCATTAAAAATCGCTGATTATGCGCACGTTCTCGTAACAGGAACGGTTGAAATATCCGGGACTGGCGGGGAGCTTCTTGAAAACAGCGATGTAAAACGAGCTTATTTGGGCATGTAGCCGCTTCCCTGATGATTAACCCGTGCCCGAATACGTTATATGGTGTAAAATACCCCGCGCCGCCTTGGGATTATTTTCCCTATTCACAGATGATCAACGGAGGAAAAATGAGTTACACAGTATCAGGGAATCGAATGAAATTCACAGCGATATCGGACGGCAGCTTCGCGCTTGACGGCGGTCTGATGTATGGAATCGTACCCAAGGTCTTCTGGCGCAAATGGCACGAAGTTGATGATCTGAACAGGATTAGGCTCGGAATGTGGTGCCTCGTGTGTGAGCATCCTGACGGGTTGATCGTCGTTGATACAGGATGCGGCGATAAGCTTAGCGAAAAGCAGGCAAAGATATTCGATCTGGCGCGTCCGCAGGGCGACATGCTTTCCTGCTTCAAAGCGCAGGGCTTTAATCCTGAGGATGTTCGGGCTGTAGTCCTTTCCCACCTTCATTTCGATCACAGTGGAGGGGTAACTCGAATGGACGATGAGGGTTCATATCAGCTTCAGTTTCCCAATGCGTCCGTTTACACAACCAGAACCGAATACAAGGATGCGGTAGATATCAATGAACGTACAAGGGGCAGCTATTTCCCAAATACGCTCAAGGGCTACGAGCCTGGTACACGCGCTTATCTTCTCGAAGAGGAAAAAGAGATTCTGCCAGGTGTGCACCTAATGCCGGCACCGGGGCACACTCGCGGGCATCAGATAGTCCTTTTCGATGATGGCGAGTTTAAACTTGCATACTGGGGTGACCTTATCCCGATGTCCACGTTTTCATATGTACCGTACATTGCGGCGATCGACAATTACCCGATGGAGACTCTCGCACAGAAGAAGGCCCTTTTATCAAGAGCAAAGGCTGAAGGATGGCATCAATTCTTCTGCCACAACATGAATAACCCATTCGGAGGGCCGCCCGAGTAATCGCGATTGAAAGTCAACAGAGATTTGACAAACTCAAGATTTTCTCAATGCAGATGAGGAGAAACGCTTGCTAGAAATCAATCGGGGGAGGAACGTAGAACTTATCGAAGTCAACTTGTTCGCGAGCTGCGTCTTCCTCGCCTGAAAGTGTGGGCACAGTCGAAAACAGGCAAAGAACATATACCTCTTTAGCCCCTGCACCCTTTAGAACCCGTGAGCACTCGCTTGTTGTTGATCCGGTAGTGAAAAGATCGTCGATCAACAGGACAGTTTTTCCATCAATTAGCCTTTTTCCGCGAGCGGAAACATCGAATGCTCCTTTCACATTCCTTTTGCGTTCAGATTCCGAGAGACCGATTTGTGAAGGTATGTCCTTGATTTTTTGAAGAACATCACGTTGCCAGGGAACCTTTATTTTATCTGCGATACACTGCGCAATGAGCCTTGAGAAATTGAAATCACGCCGATTATTGATCTTGATCTTCCGCGGCTTAAGTGAAAAAAGGCCTTGAACGCGTTTTGTGAAGGATAACGGTCGCATCACCGGAACCTCAGTTATGAGGTTGAATGAGGGTGTATCCGTTCCGAAGCTCAGCTTTCCTTTGCTTTCAACGAGCCATACATCCGCGGATGCTTCAGCCAATCTCTTTGCCAAAGCAGCTCTGTCAACGTTAAACTTGGCCTGAAGAAAAATACTGCGCGCCTTTCCTGAGTACGCGTAAATGCTTCGCGATGCTTTGAAGCGGTAATTTTCACCGTGACAAAGGCCGCAGTCCTCGCCCGGTGAACCGCTGAGTCTCATTCGTCCGCATCTCCCGCAGGTATTCTCAAGTGGAACAAAGATGGAATTGAAGCAGGAATCACAGATAACGTGTGGGTTTTCTATTCCGCATTCCGAGCAGTGCTGTGGAAACATCAACTCCGAATACGCTGAAAGAATAATTCGAATGATTTTAGGACGATTCATAAATGTTTCCAAGTTCGCTCGATAGATTCCTCAATTGTTGGCAAAATGCCCGTCCATCCTCAACGGCAAAACGAGAAGCACTTTCGAATGTTATTGATGGTTATCCGACAAACGTTTCATTAACTCGGATGTGGAAAACCCCGGAAGCAAATCGAGGATTACAACCTTCCCACCCAATGATTCAACAATATCAGCACCCACAACATCTCCAACTGCGTAATCGCTGCCTTTGACCAGTATATCCGGCTTCACGTAGGCAATCAGTCTGTGTGGTGTATCGTCATCAAAGACTATTACGAGATCTACCGACCGAAGCTCCTCAAGGGACATTTTTCGCAGATGTTCCGGAATAAGCGGTCTCTGAGCCCCTTTAAGCCGCCGCACAGACGAATCTGAATTAAGCCCGACGACAAGTACACCGCCAAGTGCTTTTGCGCGCCTCAGAATGTCAATATGCCCGGGGTGAATGAGGTCAAAGCAGCCGTTCGTGAAGACGACTGTCTTTCCTGAATTTCGCCACTCGTCTAGTTTTGTGCGAGCATCTTCCGGAATCAACGAATCCCTCTTGTCGATCATACCGGGTTTCCAAAATCGTTGTTCGAGTGCTTCATATTTCGTCCATATAGCCTAAATGATGTGCTTGGGCATTACTCTGCCTGGAGAGGAAAATCACTTTCGAGCACACTGATGATTTCTTCTGGCGTTACCCTTGCAATGCCCGGAATGGATACCGCAGCGGCACCGGCAGCATTTGCAATGCGAGCAGCATCCGAAAGATCGAGTCCGGACGCGATGGCGAGAGTTAACGATGCAATTACGCTGTCACCGGCACCTGTGGGATCATACACGCGAACACGGTGTGATGGTATCACTTGGAGCTCGTGACCGTCCCACGTGTATATTCCTTCAGCGCCCCAAGTCATAACCGCTTGCTTTGCATCGGCGATTTGCGTCACACTCCTAGCGATATCCTCCACCGAGCAGAGCTCTCGCTCAGCTGGTGGAACGGTACTTAGGCTTTCCTTCCGATTTGGAGTCACAACGTCGCAGCCGGAATAAAAGCCCCAATTAGGCGGCTTAGGATCTACAATTACCTTAATTCCTCGCGATCGTGCGTCACTAACAAACCCCTTTGCCCAGAGCGGAATCACGCCCTTGCTGTAATCGGAAATGAGAAGTGCATCGCATCCGTCAAGCAGTGAATGTGTAGTCACGCCGATATCGTCCGAAAAAGAGATAGCTTTCTCTTCGTCAAGACGCATGAGCTGTTGCCCCATTGAAACAAAGCGCGACTTGACAGTTGTTGTTGCCTCTACAGATGCTATAACTCCATTTGTTTCAATGCCTGCTTCTTCGAGTTTTTTGAGCAGAACATCGGCTGCCCAATCGCAGCCTACAAGACCGATCTGCCTTGTCTTCCCTTGAAGCGCAGCCACATTCATCGCTACGTTGGCTGCTCCGCCAGGATAGTAATCCTCGGATTCTTTTAGCAGAACGGGCACGGGCGCTTCGGGGGATATCCGCTCGACCTGTCCGCGAACAAAGCGATCCAGCATCAAGTCGCCAAGAACCGCAATTCTTAGGTCCGAAAACGTTGCTATCGAATCCCTGAGCATGGAGATATCAAGTTTCATCGGTAGAATTCTATCATTTCACAAAGGGAAAAATGCTGGTTAATCGAAATTTTCTCGTTCTTTTTGGCGCTCTGTCATTGCGGTTTTGATGAGAGCAGGTATTTCGGAAAAATCGTTTGTGCTGGCCATTATTCCCGGTGGACGAATTCCTCGCTCGTCCGTGAAATAAATTGTTCCAAGTCCTAGTGCGAGACCGAGCATTATGTCGCTTGCCAGAAAATCGCCTACAAGAAAAGACCTGGGTAAATCTATGCTTAATTCATCCACTGCTCGATGAATCATACCGGGTGCAGGCTTTCGACAGTTACAGCATAGCGTGTATTCGGGAATAATACCCTCCGGATGATGCGGGCAGAAGTAAATAGCATCGAGCGAAGGTCCCCCTTCAGACAAGATCAACTCCGCCATGCGCTGGTTGGTTGCTGCAACGTCCTCCTCGGTGAACATTCCGCGGGCAACTCCGCTTTGATTTGATATGACGACGAGCAATAATCCCATATCCCTGAGTGTGCGCAGTGCCTTCGGAACTCCCAGAATGAGCTCAACTTCTGCTGGATCGGCCAGATACGGAATGTGTTTAATCAGTGTTCCATCCCGATCGAGGAAAACAGCAGGTTTTGAAAATGTCTGATTCATCGGAACAGCTTCATCTACCTTTCTCTTTTAGCATTTCGAGAACCTTACTACATACTGCTTCTTCATCGATCAGATCCATGCAGAACTTATTATATGTGCATTTTTTCTCCAAGCAGCAAAGGCACGGAGTATCCGCTTGAATATGTACGCCGTGCTCATGCAGCATTCCTGAGAGCTTCGGGTCGGTCGGACCGAATAGGGCAATTACAGGCTTATTCAAGGATTCAGCGATGTGCATCGGGCCATTGTCCGGGGTGACAAGAACGTCACATCCTGCAATCATATTGGTAAGTTCATCAAGCGTCGTCTTTCCGACAAGATTGTGTACAGGGACAGATATGATGTTCAATCCCTCTGTCAGATATTCTTCGCCTGGACCTCCAAGCAGAACAACCGAGCAGGAACCGACGGGCAGCTTTTCAAGAAATGCCTTGATTTTGCCGGAAGGCCAGATTTTGGTCTGCCATGTACTTCCGACGGCAACACCAAGAACCGGCTTGTCACGGTTTAGGTCGGGCAAAAGCCTGGCGATTATTTCGAGAGCCTTTTCTTTATCGACAGAAAGGCGGGGGGGCTGTAATTCAGCCGACAGTCCGACCTTCCTCAGCAAATTGAGCCGTTGCTCTACAAGGTGCATTTTCTCCAAAGGTAGTGCAACGGGAAACGTAAGCAGGGTTCCTCTAAGTTCGGTTGCATAACCGACACGATGCCTGATTCCCGCAAATCTTGCGAGAAGCGCACTTCCAATTGAGTTGTGAAACAGGAAAACAACGCCAAATTTCCTTTCAGCAAGCATTCTTACTGCTGCAACAAATTCGACTAGAGACCGGAAAACGGCCTGCTTCTTTATTGCGAAGAACTCGTCTATTTCCGGAACATACTTGAGGATTGAAGCCGAAGAATCTGACGCCATAAGCGAAATGGATGCAGATGGATATGCAGCTCGGAGTGCGGCCAATGCTGGAGTGGCACATAAGAGATCGCCGATCATTGCCAGGTCAATTACGAGTATTTTCTCCGGCTTCGCGGGTAGTTTTCTAGCGGTTCTCATTTAACCCCAGCTTTCGCTTGATTTCGTGCTTTATAGAACCAAGATCAACCGAATGCGATCGGATTAACTCATCGGCATTAAGCTTCAAATACTCCCCGATATCTTCAGGTTTGAGCCATACAGCCAGATCGGACTTGGTAAGAAAGCCCTTGAAACGGGCAAGCTTACGCGATCTGCGTCTTGGGACGAGCGTAACGACGAGAGGCCGATGTCCCTGTAGGATTGCTTCACTGATCATCGAAATACTGTCTTCGGTCACCACTGCAGCAGACGCCCTGGGCAGTAAAGCAGGGAGAGGATTGAATGGATCTTTTCTGCCCCAGATGAAATTAATATTGCCATATCCCTTCGCTGAAAATTCGCGTACGAGCGCTGTTTCAACTTCCAGCGGCGTACGTCTCGATGTCGTTGCCATCATTCCACAGCTTTTCTTCGTGGCCCACGCCCAGCATGAGCGCGTGACCTCAATTATTTCTTCCGCATGCATCTGGAAATAAGGCGATATTCCTCCAATTATAAAAGCGAGCGGATTCGATTTCAGCGCTTCTTTTCCGAATTTTTCCTCGATGATTTCATCTGCAGATTCTCTTCTTGCGCTGTCGAAATAGGAAAGTACAACAGGCGTGTAAACAATGTTCAGAGATGATGCTGAACTTCTATCGTGTTCAGGAAGGACAACGAGGTCGAATATATCGAGTGGAAGCGCTGATGGACGCATCATCACAACTGATTTTGCACGCACGGCTTTTGACACGAGAACGTTTGCACTAGCGGTTGTGGAACCTGCAGATACAACAATTTCGGGTTTATTTACCAGAACAGCTTGAAGAGATTTTATGCTCGGCTCGGAGACGAAACTGTGCATCATGCCGAGCATTTGAGGGATATTCTGTGGAAGTTTAGAAAAGAGGTTGATCCTTGCTCGAAGAAGCCCTTCCAGGAATTCGCTCTTGAACGATATGCGCACCTCATGGGCAGGAAAGCCCAGAAGAGAGCATAAAGCCCTTGACTGGTTTACATGTCCCGGCTTGCCATCTGAGAGAATTAATGCCTTCATCAATATTACTCGGGATAGTACTCCGCCGAAAGGAGATACGATCCCGTACTTCCTTCACTTCCGCGTATTTCGATTTTCATGGTTCCCCCGCCTCCAACGATATTAAGAATCACCAAACCTGCGCCTGAGGGCGAGCTGAAGCCGGAGTATAACTCATCATTAACGTAAATAACAGGTTCGAGTGTATCAGGAATGCATGATACGGCGTGCACGTATAATCTGCCGCCTGTTCCGACGTTGATCAAGTATTCATCGGAGTCTGATGAGTTATCGATGTCACCCGAAAAAAGCCTGAAGAACTCAAATGGTGTTGAACCTGTATCATTTTCGTAGGCTTGGGCTTGATCGGCTACTCTGACAAAAACACCATATACAGGATACGAGCTTCCTGCGGCAATGTTGATCTGTTTTGCGCTTGCAACAGGATCGTTCACTAATACAAACATGGGTGTGTTAGGCATCTGTGAGACAGTCAGGGGTGCATCACCAAGCCTGTGAATTAGAGGCTGCGGGACATACTGAGTATTCCCTCGATAGTCCGTAAATCCCTCAAGGAACGTTATACCGCACAGGTTTCCCGTAATAAGATTTGCCTGCGGAGGCTGATATCGATATTTCTCTTCAGGTGAGTTGTCCCAGCCCACGAACGACATTGTGGCAAGCCAGTCCTGCATCAGATTCTCAATTTGATTACCGGTCGCCCTCTCGACGTTATCAAATCCGATGTACATCCCATCTGGCAGATCCCTCAGGAGAAGCTTCGAAAGGACATCTGTTCCGAACTGCTCGTAGATGTATCTGATGAAAAGGTAGGAGCCGCCGCGAGGAATCGGAGCGTCCATTTCAGTCGGCCAGGCGATTGGCGTGACATAGCTGTGATTGAGATACTGTTGGGCCATTGTTAGGTTGGTCTGCCCCTGATATCCGATGAAATCCTCTGAGAAATGGGAAAGTGCCTCGTTTAGCCATGTTTCCTCGCTGTTTGGCTCAATGGAATCGCGGTCGCGAATTCGAAGGCGGTTGCTGAAATTGATTAGATGCTGCATTTCGTGGGCGATTTCCTGCCGGGCAGTATCGGAAAATTCCTTATTCGTAATAGGGGCTGCCGAATCAAGAAATCCCGGAGGAATCGCTGTTATAGGATCTCCCGGAAATTCACCGCCTTCGGCATCAGGCACATCGAGGTAGATCAAGTCCCTTGAATTTGTCCCAAGGGTATCCTGCAGGTCATTTGAAACGAACAATCCGCGGATTTTGCCTGGGAGAACATTGATCTGTGGCGTTAAGAGTATGTCGAACTTGCTGTCGCTATCGACATCGTAAATTTCGCCATATGTGATTTCTTCCTGAGCAAGGATATAGTCGCGCGTTTCTGCCGCGATCTCCTCCATCTGACTTGACGTAATTCGGCCGTCGTCCACTTGGACATCAACCCATATCCGAATACGCTCGTTTTCCGCCTTTAATTTGGCGCTTATAGTTCCGTCCAGCGTTGATGGGTCGAGATCAGCAAAGACAATGTTAAAGGAACTCGTATCACCTATTGCGCAAACTCCGCGCTCAGGCAGTGCAGGATGTTTTCCGTATTCGAGAAGGAACTGCGCCTGACGTTTAAGCGCCATATTGAGCTTTGCTTCGTCACTAACCTGATAATTCGAGAGAAGCGATACACCCTTTGTTCCAGATTTCGCTACCCCGTTTGTTGATACGGTTACGCTTGTAGTAGAAGTTCCCGGCACGCCGGGATTAGTGAAGGCGAGGATGTAGTTAGTTTCAGCGTTTTCGAGCATTACATCAAATGATTCCGTATCCCCTGCCGGAACATTGAACCGGAGTACATCAGAAACCTGCAAATCAACGATTACTGGAGGGTCCGTTATACCTTCCGGCGGATCGGGGATCAAAGCGGGATTTGCGCCTGGAACACCAACAACTGCGCTCGGTATCCCTTCCGCTCCATCGTCGTCCGCAGGAAGCACAGCATAGAAAGTATCTGCACTGGTTGCTAAAGCGTCTGAGAAGTTGTAAACCAAAGGACGCCAGGCCGGATCCGGTTCAGGACGATCCGTTGAATCAACCTTGCTCCATCCTACTCCGGGCTCGAACCTGTAGATCGAATATGCGGCGACCTTATGCAAGTAGTTCGTAGCGATTGGCGTAATGTCTGAAACGCCTACTTCGTTGTTGAAATCACCGTCAATAATCGCGGCGATGTCGTCAGGATCATCGTGATTTACGGCTTCATCGAAATGAGTGGCAATTGGAGTGATATCAGGAATTCCAACTTCGCCATCGTTTGTGTAATCACCTAGGTTCTTTTCTGTCCATGTCAATCGCCAATTGCCGGCATCGTCCTCAACCAGAAGGTCGTCAACCGAATTATCGTCGCCGGATGGTGCCTTTGCAGTCATCCGTTCGGTGTTGTCACTGCCAGGCGCAAAGGATAGAATTGCATGGAAGTCCGAATCATCCTCCTTGACTGAACACGCTCCGAATATCACAACTCCGGGTGCTGGATGAGTCGCAAGGGAAATGGTGCTATCTCTTGATGTGTTGCATCCAGCGTATGACAGATTTTCCTTATCAAAGGCAATGGCAAGAAAGTTCCCGCTTTGCGATGTCGTCCCCTTTATTTCAACGCGATAAGCAGCAAAATCCACGCTTGCAGAAAGGTATGTCGGTCTTTCTGTGATTCCATAATTTTCATCAAACCACGTGACTTCTATGTCTGAAGCTCGCTTAGAAATAACTCCTTGGATTAGGCTGGACTCATCATCATAGCGAACCGTGCTGGACATTTCGTTGGTGTAGGATAAAGCCTGAGGTTTTGCAGCGGTACGACTACCTTTTGCTGCGCAGCCTGATAGGGCAGAGAGCAAAAGTATGACAATAATCAGGAAGAGCATAACTCTCAAGTTCATGACTCACACCTCGGTAGATTGGCTAACTCAGAGACACTGTAAATTGTAACCGGAGTGTCAATGCGTCCTGCCAGCAGAAACCGCGATTGAAGCTGGTCGGCTATCTGAGATTTGAGAATATTTCGTTGAATGTGATGAATAAGATCAGTCCTATCAGCATTACAAAACCCACGAGGTGAACCATTGCCTCCTTGTGTTCGCTGATCTTTATCCTGAACAGACCTTCAAGCCCTATGAATACAAGCCTCCCTCCGTCAAGGGCAGGAATCGGAAAGAGGTTGATAAGCCCAAGGTTGATGTTCAACAGAATTGCAATAATCAAAAGCTGATACGGACCGCTTTTTGCTGATTGGGCAATCATGTTTGCTATGCCTACGGGGCCCACAAGGCTCTTTTTCAGCTCGTCGGGTCGGGAAAACATTGATTTCAAGCCTTCTGCAAGGCTGTAACTTATATCCCGGAGGTAATCCCAGGTCGTTGACATCGCTTCCCTGAAGGGAAGCCTGACTAGTACTGGAGTAAATGTCAAGCCGATGAATGCTACGTTTTCTCCAATCTGGGAGTTGAATTCGGGTGTAACTGCTAATGTCACTTGTTCCTCGTTCCGCAAAACTGTAAGCGAAACAGGAATGAGGATGCTTTCCGGATTCGATTCAGACGGACTTTCCGAAGAACGTCCCAACCTGTCCACCTTCTCCATAGCTTCGCCGCCGTCCTTGACTGGCTCATCATTCACTTGAATAACAATGTCGCCGACCTTAAAACCCTCCTTGAATGCAGGCGAATTGGGAAGGACGCCCGAAACTTTGTTTGTCAATTCGGGCGCTTTGCCCAGCGAGACGCCAAGACTTGGAAGTTCCTCGTTGAAATCTTCGATTATGCGCGGTACAGGTTGCACGGTTATTCGCTCGCCGCGCCGAATTAGAACGATGTCGACCGGACGACCGTCCGATGCGTAAACGATGCGCTGAAGTGTGCGCTCGCTTGTAACCTGTTTCCCCTCGACTTCGGCGATAATATCGAAGGATTGAAATCCCGCTTCATCTGCGGGGCCGTTTGGGAGAACATTGCCCACCCAGACCATATTTTTAGGATAGCCAAAGAAGCCGAGCGAAAAGATAAGAACAACGGCAAGCAGGAAGTTGAACAATGGTCCACCGAAAATAACCCAGAAACGCTTCCAAGCAGGCTGCGTATTGAAGCTCCTTTCGGTTCGCTCATCGCCTGGATCCATGCCGGCTATCTTAACGTATCCGCCGATCGGGAAGAGACAGATGCCGTAGAATGTCTCGCCGCGTTTTTTACCCAAGATTTTCGGACCGATTCCAAGGCAGAATTCCTCAACCTTGATATCAAAAATGCGCGCGAATATGTAGTGCCCTCCTTCGTGAATGAGCACTATTACAGCAAATACAACGATTACCCAAAAAATTGCAGCAAGCACGGCCTATAATTATACCTTGTTGTAACGTTTACTATTGATACATCCAGGCGATGCGCTCGAAATGATGCCGTGAGGTAATCATTTCCACGCCTGATATATAATGACCGATTGATTCGGTTCCGGCTATGCCATATCGCTGAAGCTGCGATATAATGAAAACCGTGGGCATAGGATACTTTTTAGCGCGTCTTGTCCA
>JAGGVC010000106.1 GCA_021158185.1 bacterium
ACCTTCCGCGCGAGCCTGATAGTTTGTAAGGAGAATCGAACACTCCCCCGGGCGGACTTGAACCACCAACACACTGGTTAACAGCCAGCTGCTCTGCCAATTGAGCTACGGGGGAATGAATAATTATGATACCTGAGAATCAACCCCGCTGTCAAGGAGCTTGACTCACTCCAACAGCCGCGTTAAAATATTCTGTTTGGCGCGGGGAAGTAGCTCAGATGGTTAGAGCGCTGGTCTGTGGAACCAGAGGTCGTGGGTTCGACCCCCACCTTCCCTATTTCGCAGTCGCGCGGCCGCGTGTCGTCGCGGAACTGCAGGTGGGAAAGATGTCCGCATTAAACATAGTACGTGCATTTCGACATTTCATTGCCCCGTAAGGGCGGGGCGGATTCGGCACGCACAATCCCTTCTGATGATTATTGTATTTCTTACTCGCGTACGCACAGCGACGGGGTAAGCGGGTGAATTGCGGCAAGGGCGATTTGGAGAGCGTAGTTCGATTTGGCTTTGAATTGCAGCTCAGGTCTGTTTAAGGTTTCGTATAATCCAGGCCAAGCGTGAGGTGAATAATGATGGCTGAGAGCGGTGAAAAAAAGAGGCTTGTGAAGCCCAGGATTCTAAAGGGTTTCAGGGATTACCTGCCAATGGAGATGGCTACGCGCGAGCGGATCGTGGATGTGCTCCGTGATGTATTCACGAAATTCGGCTATCTTCCGCTCGAAACACCTGCTCTCGAATACGAGGAAACGCTGTTCGGAGAGCTTGGCGTGGACGCAAACAAGCAGATATACCGGTTCCGCGATCTTGAGAATAACGATATCGGGCTTCGCTTCGATCTCACGGTGTCGCTTGCGCGCGTCGTCGCTCAATACAGGAATGAGCTCGTGTTTCCGTTTAGAAGGTGGCAGATCGGGAAGGTGTGGCGTTACGATAAACCAAAGAAAGGACGGCTGCGCGAATTTACGCAGTTCGACGCGGACATCGTCGGTATCGATTCGGTGGCAGCCGATGTCGAAATTATCGAGTTGCTGTACGACAGCTTCCTTAGAATGGGCGTAGAGGACTTCGTCATTCGCATCAACAACAGAAAGCTTCTTTCCTTCCTTATCTCGTTCCTAGAAATCAAGGATGAACCCATACGTGTGTTTCGGGTGCTCGATAAGCTTGAGAAAGTCGGACGCAAGCCGGTGAAGAACGAGCTTATGGGACTCGAAAAAAAGCAGGCTTTCGACAGCGCCTTCGAGACGGATGCTGCAATGACTCTCAGTGAGGAGCAGGCTGATCTCCTTCTCGATTTCACCGGCATCGAAGGCAATTTCAATGCTGTAGAAGAGATGCTTTGCGATTATTTCAGTGTTGGTACTGACTGCACCGAATGTCCCGGTCTTCGCGAAGTGTTCGAAACGCTGTCGTTTCTCCGCGCGCGTGAAATGAATGAGAAGCATCTGAAATGGGATCTTTCGCTTGCGCGCGGCCTGGATTACTACACAGGAACCGTGTTTGAAGTTATTCTCGCGGACAAGTCGGCATACGGCAGTGTTGCGGGTGGCGGACGTTACGACAACCTGGTTGAAAGGTTCTCGAACTCAAGGCTTCCCGGTGTGGGTGTTGCGGTTGGCATCGACAGGCTGATAATGGCTCTCAATTCGGATAAAGCGGGTACTCCTGAGCCTAGGGATGCAGTATTCATTCCGTTTTTCGAGCGCGATCTCGTTGCACAATACGCCAAGCTGGCAGCCGAACTCAGGGAGAAAGGCATCGTTGCGGAGATTTACCCTAGCTGCGACGCATCGCTCGGCAAACAGCTCAAGTATGCTGACAGGGCGGGATTTCCCCTCGCTCTGATTATCGGCGGCAACGAGCTTGCAAGGGGCATTGTGAATATCAAGCGCCTCTGGACAGATTTCGATGCGGCTGACAAAGAGATCGACGCGGCTCGCGGTGATATCATGGATGCTGTTAAATCCGAGCTTTTCCGGTTCAGGAAATTCAAGGATTCACAGCGACAGTAACAGTTTGCTTGTTGCGGTTTCCCTGCTATCCAAGGGTTTTGCCGATTAACATAGATGAATGCGATCGCTTGTAGAAACTGGCTTTTCGCTAGAAGAAACAATATTCTGACGCTCGCCTGGCTGACTCCGTTCATCTCCTTGCTTTTCACGTGGCTGTCGACGCTTACGGAAGATGATCCCGTATCGGCTGCACTCGGGCTTGGCCGTCTTGAAGTGTTCAGGCAGTACATGGTCGTAATCGTCTATTTTTTTGTGAATGCAATTGTAAGCTGGATCGTTACTGCTTACCTTACGACACGAGAGCTTGAAGACAGGCATCTGGCGCTTCTGAGGCTTACGCAAATCACACCGCAGGGGCTCTTCTTCGGTCATCTTGCATCCGTG
This sequence comes from bacterium, assembly GCA_021158185.1. GTDB lineage: Bacteria > 4484-113 > 4484-113 > JAGGVC01 > JAGGVC01 > JAGGVC01. Next base: position 2,397 of record JAGGVC010000106.1, read on the forward strand.
GCAAAGATAATGGCACCGCAAATTGTACTGTTCCATGCAGGGATGGCGATCTATTACTTGATCTCAATTTCTCCAGGTGGGCCGACCGCGGAATTATCGGCGGGATTATTCGTCGGCGTTCTGGTGATGAACCTAATCAACACATTTGCGATCGCAACAGTCATAGCGCCCGCGGTTTTTGGAAAAACCGGCTTATTCATCGCGCTTGGCGCGGTTGTCGCATTTGCAATCGTACCGATGGACTTCATCTTTTTTATGATTGCGGATATGCACGAAGTTCCACTATTTGTGTTTCCAGCAGCAGTTCTATTGCCGATAGGTCTAATGCTGCTTCTGGGCGTATACTGGGGGAAAAGACGCTGGTTCGCAGATTGGCTGTGAAAGGAAGTTATCATTCTTTCATATGATCGGGTAGGTCTACGCGAGTTTCTTCGAGCTGGCGACGAAAACAGGCATAAACGCTCAATTCACTCGGAATTCCCCGTATTTTCGCGCCTCGAGCGGTGTTTCGAGGAAGAAGAACCACTGACCGCGATCTTGAACGAGCTTGAAGGTATATACCTTGCCGTTATCATCTGTGAACGAAACAAGTGCAAACCGACCCCTTGACATGATTTCGAGTTCGTCCGGTTCAGGCGGCGCGGGCGCATCTTTCAGGCTTACCGGGAATTTGGAATTCGACAAAAGCACGTTTGCAGTCAGCCCTAGGTCATCTCCAGCCTGTATTGCCGCCTGCTGATATGCGGGGCTGGCAAGCTTGATCAGCTCACCAAGCTGTTTTGTCTGTTTTACTTCGGCTATGCGAGTTACAGCGTCCGCTCTTATACTGTCCTGCTTGATTTTGCAGGCGAAGAAGAGCAAAGAGCACAAAATGATGATCGCGCAGATAATGAGCGTGTTCTTCATAACAATCTCCCTCACTCCTGAAACCCGAAGCGAGTTTATCACTTTGTTTCTTCGCTTGCATTATCGATTGTTAGATCGGAAGGAAATTCGCCGTATTTTTCTATTTCGGCTTCGCTACTTGTATACAGATACCACTGTCCTCGATCCCACACCCATCTTACCTGTGCACGCACGATGGCAGGCTCGATCATGTAGGGAACGGCCGATACTCCGAATCTGCCATTGATACTAACTTCGATGAGGTCTGCCGAAATCTCTTTAGGTGTTGCCTCGGACTTTTCTCTAACTTCAATTCGAGCCCTTTCAAGCTCTTCAGCGATCTTCCGCCGGGCTTTTTCGGCTTCGGGAGTGAGCGAATTCCTCTTCGCGGGTGAATCGAACTTTTCTCCCGTGAGCGAATTTGCGCCTGTAAGGTAGTTGTAATACTCAACAGCACGAGCACTAAGGCGTTTTTCGGCCATTGAGCATCCGACAACGCTGAGCAACAAAAGAGTAACGAGAACTAGCGAAATTCTTTTCATCACACTAATTATACCCCAAAGGAAGGAGAGGGCAGTGCGGTCGCCAAGGTAAACCCGGCTAATCGCGGGTATGAGAGAGCGGTCAATGCCGTGCTGAGCCGTAAATTTAGCGCGAACTCGGTTTATCTTTTTCCATTCGGCCCGTAAACAAGCTGGAGGAATTCGCTGCGCGTCTCGCTTCTCGTCTTGAAACCGCCAAGCATGCAACTCGTAACTGTGGAGCTGTTCTGTTTTTGTATGCCGCGCATCATCATACAGAAATGCTGCGCTTCTATTATCACGCCCACGCCTTTGGGTTTCAGGACTTTCTGGATCGCATGTGCTATCTGGTTCGTCAGCCTTTCCTGGATTTGAAGACGGCGCGCGTAAACGTCGACGATGCGTCCGATCTTGGAAAGCCCGATTGCCTTTTTGTTCGGAATATACGCTATGTGCGCGTGACCATGGAAGGGCAGCATATGATGCTCGCAAAGGCTGTACACTTCGATGTCCTTGACGAGTACCATTTCGTCGATGTCCTCTTCAAATATTGCGCTGCCAACAACTTCCTCAACGGTCTGGGAATACCCTTGCGTAAGAAACTCGATCGATTCCGCCATCCGATTGGGCGTACCCTGAAGGCCAAGGCGCGTTGGATCCTCGTCGATCTCGTTTAGCACATCCTTGTAAAGCTCTGCAAGCCGAGGATTGGCAACCACTTTTCCGTTCGTATCTTGTCTACCGTATCGATTTTCCATAAACTACTCCTACAAATCCTGGGATGAGCTGCCGGGACCGTAGTAGTCGGCGAAGCTCCGCTCGGATTCATACAGACGTACACGATGAAGCCTGCCATCCGGCAAGTGCCCTTCAAGCCGCGACCAGAACTTTACCACAAGATTTTCCAGACTCGGTATCACACCATCAAGCCAGGGAACATCAAGGTTCAAATGCTTATGGTCAACATCTCGGATGATGCGCTCGTGAATTATAGTACCTAGCTTTTTCAAGTCGACAAGATAACCCGTTTTGGGATCCATCTTGCCTTTAACGCTGACTACAAGCCTGTAATTATGTCCGTGACCGCCGGGATTGCCGCAAGGACCATATATCCGCTCGTTTTCTGCGTTGGAAAGCTCTGGATTATTCATCCTGTGCGATGCAGAAAACTCCTCGATTCTGGTAACGACAACCTCTTGCATTACAATCACCCACACTATGATATCAGCACACGGCGCGCCATACCGGAAGAAAGCACAACATCTATTCAATCATCACGATTGAGCAAGTTGATACAAGCAAAGCTTTGCATCCGGCATGCTAGAATTCAGACGTGGCAGAGCCTATTAAGTATAGGGTAAGGAACGCATTCCTGCGCGGACTCACGAAACTGATGATCTTTCTCGTGCGCGTTCTTCCGCTTTCCGTATCGTTTGCCATCGCGCGCGGGATGGCGCGTCTTGCCGCGTTAATCCAGCCTCATCTAATTAGGAACGCGCTAACGAATCTTCGAATCGCGTACGGTGGTGCAAAAAGCGCGCGCGAGATGAAAGTGATCGCGCGCGATTCGCTGGTGAACCTTGCTTTGACTACAGTTGAGTTTATGAAAATGGGGCAGGTGAGCGGTGAATCCGTGAAGGCTATGTGCGCTGAAGAACGCGGCGGCATCGAAAGGCTGCGGGAGTATCTTAAGGCAGGTCAGGGCGTAATCGGCCTTGGAATGCATCTCGGCAACTGGGAATGGAGCGGCGCATTCATCGCGCTCAACGGGCTTCCGATGTACGCAGTGGGGAAACCTCAACGCGATGATTACTTTTCGAACCTTGCATTTCCTTGGCGCGAGAGACACGGAATTACAAATATCCTCAAAAGTGCAAGGATCGATCTGAAAATCATACGTGCTTTAAGGAACAGCGGAGTGCTTGGGCTGATCAGCGACCAGAACGGCGGTAGGAACGGCGTTTTTGCGCCGCTTTTTGGGATCGAGGCGAGTAACGTCGAAGGGCCTGCAGCGCTTCACCTGAAATTCAAAAGCCCGCTTGTTCCAATCGTGGCATGGCGAAAGGCTCCGGGCAGGTTCGTTTTCGATGTCCGCGAGGCCATTGATACATCCGACATTCTGTCCGATGACGAATCAGATAATCCCAGGATGACCAGGGATGAGCGGATCCGTGAAGTCTGGATACGGATAAACCGTGTCTATGAAGAGATCATCCTGGAGCATCCAGAGCAGTGGCTATGGATTCACAAGAGGTTCAATACAAGACCGCCTGGCGAGGATGGCCTTTACAAGTAGCTTATGCAATGCTGACATTTGATCCTTTCGTACGCTTGCAGATCGCGTTCAAAGGCATCACGCGTACAGCGGTTTTATTTCTGCCAAGCCCTGGTTCGCAGACCTATTCCAGAGTGATCGATACTTCGGTATCGATTCCTGCTTCGATTGCCACGTTGCCTGTGCCGCCACGTAATCCGTATCCGTCAAGTTCAACCCAGACCGAGTATGTCGCAGGGAAGATGTTTGTGATCTGAAAGCTTCCGTTTGCATCAGCGGTTGCCGCAAAATCGAAACCTGATCCGTACAAGTACGGATCGACCAGTGCATAGCTCTCTTCGCTTATCTCAGGCGGTTCACTCATAGACTCGAAAAGCCCGTTCAGCGTTGCACGTTTGTTCTCCGAACCCGGGTGTTCATCGTATCCGGGCAGTACATCAATAGTTGCAAGGCTCACAGTGAGCTTTTCATCCTCGACACTTCCGGGATCGTCCGGGAACACCCCTTCTATGTTAACGGTGATGCTGCCGCCGTTAATTTCTGCTAATGAAAACCGGAAAAACTCGTCGGGGTCTGCCTTGAAGTCGAACATTTCAGGTGCGCAATACATTCCCGGAAGATATACATAGAGCACAAGAGATCTTGCGGGAATTCCGTCAAGCGTGAAACTCCCATCTTGCCCCGAAATACAATGACCGTAGATTGTCGGTCGAAAGTCAATATAATCCGCATCAGCAAGAATATTCGGTGGCCAGGCCGTGAACACGATAGCATCTTCCAGGGGGCGCGCAAGTGTGTCCTCGACAAAGCCGGTGAGGGTCGCGAGCTCAAGCTCGTTCGTCTGAATGTTGCGCACGTTTTCGAGGTTTGTGAACGATACGGCGTTTTCATAAACCAGGATTCCCTCGCGCAATACGACGAAGTGGTATATGAGCGAAGCGTTGAAAGTGAATTCGATTGCGTAGTTGCCCTCGGCATCCGTGATGGAGGCTGGGCCGTCGTAAGTAATCGAGCCATCGTCATGAATTGTAGAGAAGCCCTCTTCTTCTGCTGTTCCTGATAAAAGTACAACTCTTGTACCTTCAACCGGAATGCCTTCGTGGTCGCTAACAACTCCGCTAACGGAAAGGCCCTTGCCGTCGAGCGGATTCTGATTGTCCGGCCCACCTTTCGAACCGCAGCCGAACACCAGAAGAAGCAGTGCAGTACACAAAGCGCAAACGCATATCCGGCAGAACAGCCGGGTGTTTCTTAAGCCCGTCATAATAATCGCTCCTTGAGCCGAAATACTGGTCGCTCTATTTTACCCCAGCCGGGCCAAGATGATGCACACTGCCGCACATATTGTTACATGCACTATTTATTCCACCCCGAAAAGGGTATAATAGCGTTGAGACGCTTATCCGAAAGGGTAAGTGCGTAGCTTGATTTTTTTGTTTTAATGAACTATATTTTCCCTGGTTAGGGAAGTTTATTGGGAGGCGAATGCCTGTGAACGCGCACGATTTCAAAGCCGGTTTTGTGGTTTTCGCGGTTATGTTGGTCGCGAGTTTGATCCTTTCAGCCTGTGGAGGTGGGGGAGGTGGATCAGAAACGATAATTCCACCTGTTGATCCAACCTCAGACCCGTCTAGGCCGAGCATTTTCAGGCTTGTGCCGAATTCCGGTCCTCCGGGTACAATAGTTAAGATTGAAGGTGTGCACTTCGGTGATGAAATTGGCACTAGCACGGTAAGCTACAACGGCGAGATCCTTGGTGTTTTGACGGATGAAGAAGGCAAAGAGCTGTGGAGCGATACTGCCATCACCGTCGCAATTCCAGATGATGCAGTTACTGGTCTAGTTATCGTCAGCAAATCAGGGAAACAAAGCTACGCCAGCAAGAACGCGAAGTTTATCGTCGGAAGTGCTTCTCCTCCGCCAGAAGGCGATCCCGTAATCACGCAGCTTTCACCTACTTCCGGTCAGCCCGGAACGGTGCTTACGATTACAGGTGAGAATTTCGGTGCAAGCAGAGGCTCTTCAACTGTTCGAATCGGGTCAATTGTGTGCGAGATCAATACTAAGCTCAATCCTGAAACCGGCGAATTCGAGGAAAGGTGGGGCGAAAGCAACATCGAGGTGATCGTTCCGGCAAAGAGCGAATTCGGAGATGAGAACGCCCCGGATCTGCTTCCACAGGTTCTTTCCCTGGTGGTTGAGGTTGGCTCGATTCAGAGCAACTCAAACTTCAAATTCACAGTTGAAGATATCGATCCGACTCACATGCCTGTGATTATTACATCCGTCACTCCGATGCGCGGAGAGGTCGGCCAGACGATAGAAATAAGAGGCCAGAATTTCGGCAACCAGATCGGCGCAAGTTACGTTACTTTCAATGGTGTACGCGCCAAGGTTGTCTCTTGGTCGAACACGATTCTCAACATAAATGTGCCTGCAGGAGCTGAGTCGGGGCTGCTTCTTATTACCGTTAACGACACAGCCTATCCAATTCCAGATTACGAACCCGAAGTGGGTCTTACCTACCCGATTGACTTCGAGGTTATCGCAGCGCCCCAGATCACTGGAGTTTCTCCCGTCAATGTCATCCTCGGCGACAAGGTTACTCTTCACGGCGCACACCTTGGTGAATTACCCGGTTCACTCAACGTCGAGATGGTGACAGGCCAGGGAATGACCATCGAGGCTGGTGAATTCAACGCTGGCGATGCAGATTTTGTCTGGACGAACGCTACTGTCAGTTTCATTATGCCGAACGACATCCCTGTAAGCATCTCGAAGGGCGAGTTCGCTCCCGGAAAGTTGAAGCTGACTACATTCGACAGCCGCATGTCGGAAGATGTAACATTGAGCATTAAGAATGCCTTTGACGGTGTCGTGGAAGCCAATTTCATAGCAGCGCCAAGAGGTGCTCCCATAACGTTTACGGTTTTTGTTTCAGGCGGTCTGCCCAGTGAATATTCATACACCTGGGATTTCGGAGACGGAGGAACCGGCACCGGTCAAAGTCTGGGTCACGCCTTCACGAAGAAAGGCAGTTTCACGCCTGAGGTTCGAGCAACAAGCAACAAGAGCGGCCAGGCATCGATTTTCATCGGTCCTGCTGTTGAGATAGGAGAAAGCACCGATCCCGCAATTGGCAGCTTGAAAGTGACAAAGGTGAACGCGGTCGAGCCCAGTATTGCCTTCAGCGGTACGGTAATTCGCTCCGAGAGTCCGAACCTTGGCAAGCGTATTACACATCTGGGCGATCATATTACGATTCAAGGCTACAACTTGGGATCGTTCGAGGGCAGCATGGGGACTGGCAGGGTGAAAGTCACGCGCCTGCTTGGCGGGAGCGAATATTACGGATCCGTGGTTCTCGACACCGACACCGGCAACTTTGCCTGGACGCAGGACGAGATAACCGGTATCTGCACCATCGTCTTTACGCTTTCCGAACAGGATATGAGCATGTCCGGTGATGTGGGCATTGTTACTTCGGAGGGAGTCGATAGCTTTAACTCCATCAAGCTTATTGTCGAGCCGCGCATTGTAGCCGTCGCTCCTCAGCCCACATACGTAAATTCGAGTATCAACTTGATTTGCAACGATACCGGTTCAGGCGAGACACAGATCGACGGTCCGACCGACCAGGCGGATAGGATCTTATACTTGTTCATTACGATGGATGGAACGACTTTCATTGTAAATCCTGCATCCGTCGGCGATTCTTCGGTAACATTCGATCTTTCGACCTGGAACCCGATCGACAATTTGGGGCAGCCGATCGAGAAAACACCTGGAACATGGCAGTTCCGCCTTTGGAGCTCCGTACTTGCCGAAGGAAGCTCCGAGGACATTGTTAACTCCGGCGTGATATCTCCGGAGGTCGACGCGGTTATCGCAGCCGCGCCCTAAGCGTTTGTTTCTTATTGCATCTAAAGAAAAGCCCTTCGATGAGAGGGGCTTTTTTTTGTGAAGCTGCTGAAATGCCGGCCTTATCAACCACTTCAATAACTGGTACACCCTTGCGGTGCTTCTCCTGCTATTGCCCGGTCGTGGCGTCTTACTAATGCGGATGCCCATTCTTCGTCCGTGTCATCCTTTCCGATAGTGTTTCAGGGCAGAGCATTCCCCGATGAGCGCAATCCTGCACAGGTGGAGGCTGCTTTGATATCCATTCCATTACGGATGCTGTGAATAACTTCTTCTTTGCGCCGCAAATTGCGCCTGCGTTAGCAGAAGAAATAAGCTTGTATTATTACATCTTCTCCGATTACATTGCTGAAGGCTCTATTATTCGGTCAGAGAGAAATGAATCTATACCTGGTGAGTGAGCCTGTGGATTGTTTTCCGCTGTAGTGCTCCTGCTAATTGGTTCGGCTAAGGTTTGCACAAAAAATCCCCCGAAGCTTTCACTCCGGGGGATTTAACAATCCTTATCATGCAATGCCTGCAAACAGGATGTACTTACTCCTCGTAGTTAATAACCGTAAAGGGCTTGTCGAGAGGAGCGGGACTGTCAACCCACTGTTGTGCGCCGGCATTCCAGACACCGACACCGACATAGAAGGTCTGTTCGAACGGAAGCAGCATTTCAAGGCGATCCATCTCGGCAAGCGGGCATATCATCCAGCCGACATCGTTGTCGTCATACATGATCGGCGCGTTGCCGACAGGCGGGCCGAATTCCCAGCCTTCAGGGTCATCTACCCAACCAGCAGGCGGTGTGTAAGGACCGCCATTGGTATCGTCCTCATAGGGTTTGACCGTGGCAAGATAAACTTCACTGCCAACGGTAGAATTGTTGATCGTACGCGAAAGAAGGTTGTTGCCTTCCTTATCATCGTACAGAATCAACGAAGAATCCCTGTAAACCGTTGGCTGACCGATCGAGCCGAAATACATGTCGGGCTTGAGATTTCTGCCGACTGCAAAGAGCGCGTAAAAGTCTCTCGCGCCGATATCCATCCAGTCGAATGTAACACCTGCTGCGGTCGGATACTCGAAGACCGGCCATGGGCTGTCCTGCACGGCGTCTCTATCATCGTCGAATGCGAGATCGGCATCGGCAATACCGACAAGGTACGGTACCTCAGGTGCAGGTGCCGGACCACCGAGCTTGCGGAATGAGCCCAATCCTACGGGCACCGGGTTGTCCCAGTCTGCCTGAGCGCCAAAGACGACGACATAGTACCTGTCATCTGGATTCGGCTGCGGCGGGAATAAGTCGTTATCCGCGACTTCAACAACAACACGGTTCCATTCACGAACGCCCCAGTCAGAGATCCAGCTCACTCCGTTTCCAGGATTTGCAACTTCGGTTTCGTTGGGCGCTGTGGATGCAATGTAAGTCGCGTCAGGATCAAATATTTCCCCTGTGAACGGGCTCGATGTATAGGCACGAACCCAGGGACTGGCGTTATGGTTAGGCGGATCAGTAGGACTGGGCATGTACGGGAAGAACTCGCCCGGACCCTCATCGCGGACATGCAGTTTATACCTGTATCCAGGATCATCCGGGTCGACTATGGCTGGATACTTCTGAACGCGCGGATTCTCAGGAGTGATGATAACGCGGGTCATGCCTTCAGCTGTGATAATCGGGAATGTACGAAGCGGGATGGGCTCCCCAGCGGTGCCTACGTCAACCTCAAGCATCAAGTCTGTCGGGGTCGTGCCGTCAATAGGCGGATGGTTGATACTGCTCGTCCTGCCCAGGTTGTTCGAAACGCCAAACCTGAAGGTTCCTGCCTGAACGATTGTTCTGAAGTGAAGAATATGGCTTGTATCGTGCCCGGGGGTGAACCTTTCCTCGACGAAGAAGTGAGCTGAAGTAAGCTCAGTAGGATCGCCCACATCCTGATAGACGAAGTCAATGGGATCACTGCCGTCCGTTGGCAGAAGCTGGAACACATACTCTTCGGTTCCCGCTGGATCGTCATTCATATTAAGGAACAACATGTGCGTGGTTGTAGGAATATCTGCGAATTCCACGTAATCGGGCTCCACGGCAACATTCAGAGGTGCGGCCGGGTCGAGACCCACAGTGACATTAAGTGTTACCACTCTCGTGTTGAGCGTGGCGGTAATATCGAATGTGTAGGGATCGTCCGGTCCGCAGCTGCCGACTACCGGGACACCGGTTAAGGTGTCGAACGAGAAGGCGTCGGGTGTTGCGGTCGTAGCCCATGCGATGTTGAGATTCCAATCGGGATCCCATTCCGCATGTGTGTCGTCGATCGTAATCTCTGGGTCGTAGACCTCGGTATCCTCGTTCCAGAGCTGTACAACAGCACTCACGAGATCAAAGTCAAAGGACTCGTTCGCAATAATGCCAAGTGCACTCGGCGAATCGCCTCCAAGGAACTCTTCATCTACGTCTCCGCCTATTACGCTGATGGTGAAGTCGTTGAAGAGAGGCGGATTAGTGACACCGCCGCCCTGCCCGATAACCTCAAGGCCGGTGGTTGCGAGTGAGGGCTCGGCCTCGGTCTCGGTCGTGCCGCCTGCGTAAGGCACTGCAAAGTAATACCACGTTGTAACCGGATCGGTCTCAGGGGGAAGGTTCACGAAGTCATAGGTGAACTCGAGCCATCCGCCTTCCGTGTAATTCCCTGCTGCAATCATGTCGGCATAGGTTACTTTACCGTCGAGCGTTGCCGTCGCGGGATCGTAGATGTCTACGATATCGTAGTACACGTTGTAGCCGGTCATAACCTCTAGATAGTGCTCGGCAATCGGCGTTATATCTGGTACACCGATTTCACCGTTACCGTCATAGTCCACAACATCCAGCTCCGGATGATCGGCAACCAGTTCAAGATAATGCTCTGCAATCGGTGTAATATCGGGAACTCCCACCTCGCCACTGATATCACCGTCAGCGATGAAGAGCATCGGCCAGGTTGCACCGGTGATTGGATCTTCAGGAGTGCCCGCACCGATTTGCGTAAGTTCGAAAACATCGTCGGTACGATAACCAGTCGTCGGCCCACCAGCAGCAGATATGGAACGAGACGGTCCGTCTCCGAATATTACACTTACAATCAAGCCGGTCCCGGAAACACCGGGCTTCTCCGAATATTTAATCGGAACGACTCCGAGGCCGACATTGCCGGCCACGCCAACGATTCCCGCGGTCAGTACATCTTCATCTCCGAAGAAGTCTCCGAATTCCACTGTGACCGGTGAATACCGGTCGGAATCGTAAATCAACTCAAACAGCGCATATGGCAGCTCTTCTGCCGCCACAGCTTCAACATCAACCCGAATGTCGCCTGAGTCTAGTTCCTCAATAGAAAGTGAAAATGATTCCGTGTTCAGATCACCTTGGGGAACCAGCCTAAAGCTATCCCTTACAATCCCGTCCTGGGCAGAGTTCGACGCGTTGAATGCGGTACCCGAAACAACGCTCGACTTGTGGCCTCCGCCGCAGGCGACCAGGGTGATTAGAAGGATGGCGACAAGCAGGACTTCAAAAATTGGAAATCTGCGATTCATGCTCAATCCTCTCCCTTTATATGATGGTCGCACCCCGATTCGGCTTCCGAATCGGCATATCAACAACTACAACATCATCCTTTCGGCTGCGATCTTCGTATCGCACAAGCCAGGGAAAAATGGAGGGGGGAATCCCCCCCTCCATAAATTCCCATTTACTAGGTAACTTCAACGTCGATTGCAGGACCGATATTGGCAAACGTATAGGTGTTTCCGTCAAGGTCGCTGTAGAACGT
>JAGGVC010000078.1 GCA_021158185.1 bacterium
CTTTTGGCAGTTGTCTTCGCCCGATCTCGCCGCCAAAGTGAGGGTTCTGGAAACCATGAGAAAGGTCCCTCTGACGGAGCTTAAAACTGGTATTGTACTTGATGAAGATCTGCTCAGCACAGGGCTTCAGCTCCTGTTACGGCGGGGAAGCAAGATCACGGAGTACATCATCGAAAAGCTGCGCGAGCGCGGCATCCAATACGTCGTTACCGCATCAAAGCAATTTGAGGACAAGGAAGAAATAACGCTTGACGAGCATCACTTTCTTGTGCAGCTCAGAAAAAACCTGAACCGCATTTACGAGCGTTCGGAGATTGAAAGCGTCCTTCCGGAAGAACTCATCGAACGGGTGTCGGACATTCTCCAGGAGGTTTTCCAGGATAGCAGGATGGGTGTCTTCCATAACATCGAAAAAGTTGAAAGCGAGATCGAGGAAATCCTCACGGAGATCGTGAATACATCGGGACGCGCTGTCAACATATACTCGATGGCAAATTATTCGGACTTCCTGTTCTGGCACGCCATCAACGTCGCAACCGTAATGATCATAGTTTTCCGCGAAGATCCCCAATGGGGCGCATTTCTGAAAGATATTTCGCTTGGAAGTCTGCTCCACAACATTGGAATGATGCGCATCCCCGCAAGCGTCTTCAACAAGCCCGGCCAGCTTACTCAACGGGAATTCGCAATGGTGATGGAGCATCCGCGTTACTCCTACCAGATGCTCAAGGACAATACGAGTCTGCCGCAGGACATCTTGAGCATGGTCCTCGAACATCACGAACGTTACGACGGAAGCGGCTATCCCCAGCGTCTTAGCCAGGACACCATTCATCCCCTCGCGCTTATGCTTTCAATCTGCGACACCTACATCGCCCTTACAAGCGAACGCCTTCACAGACGGCGTCTAAGCCCCAACCAGGCGATTTCGAACATCATCATTCGCAGCTTTGACGTATTCGGGAGCAACACCGTAAACCAGTTTCTCCGATTCATCGGTCTATATCCCGTGGGAAGTCTTGTCAGACTCAACGATGAAAGGTATGCCGTCGTCTACGCCATATCTGCCGATCACCCGACGCGTCCAATAATCAAGGTGATTTTCGACAAGAACTTTGCGCCGATAGATCCGCCCGAAAAGGTGGATTTAAGTTCGGAAAGCGAAATATACATATTAAGTCCGATAAACATATATATCTGATCAGGAGTTTGCACAATCCAGATCTGCCCTGAAACCCGTTTGCTGATATGCCTGCAGATGGAAACCAACGTACCGCGAACCTGACGGAAACTCATAGATGAAGGAGCGCCTTCAATACAAGTCGTTCGTCAGCGCTGTGAAATGAGAACCAGAAGAAGAATAACAAGAACAACGAGAACTACTGCCTGAAACAACGACAGCAGACCAATGCTTCTGACCGAGAAAAACGACGCTATCGGCTCTCCCAACCCACCAGACTCGCCCTCGCCATATACCGTTTTTTCTAGTTCGATTATGGATACATCACGGGGAAAGCGCTTCCTCGCCCTTTCAATCCAGCTTCGCGCGTTCTCCACCCGCTTCGCTTCAATGTAGGTTTTTATGAGTAATCTATAAGGAGCATTCAGGTAAGGCGCAAGTTCAATCGCCTTCAAAAGCTCTTCCTCAACAGTATCAAGCCTGCCTTCTCGTACGTTCCTGAGCGCAATGTTGAAGCGCTCCCGCGCCGCTCTGTCACGCTTCTCTGCACTTTCGAGCCTGTCCATAAGCTCATCTTTTTTATTGTCTTCCACAAGCGTCTGGATCAGCTCATACGCTCTTTCGAAATCAGCAACCTCAATCGCCGATAACGCCCGAAGTATCTGGGCGTCGCCAAAAACTCCGTCATATAATTCAAGAGCACGCTTGCAGTGCAATTCAACCTCTTCGTATCGTCCAGAAACGAGGGAAAGCCGAGCCTTGTCAAGCTCAACTCGGGAAGACGCGATGAGAGCTAGAAATGGCTTGTGGTCGATTCTCCCGCTGCAGTCGCAGGTCTCGCCCTCGGAACTCAGGCTTTTCCCACAAACCGGGCAAACCGAAAGCCCTACTGATTGATGGTTTTCATCCATCCAACCCGCTCCAGCATCGCCGGATGTATAGATGATTCCGGCAGACAGTTGATACAACTGCACTATACATTATCCCTAAAACCCATCATCCATGCGAGGCACAGACCTAGCTAAAGTCCCTGATGTAGGAGCCAATATGGTCGACGAGTGTTTCAAGTGCACTCTCGTCCTCAGACATAATCGCCTCCTTGACTTCCCTCAAAATCTGTTCAAGCCTTGTCTTCTCAGGATCGCTCATCCGGGTATCCCCGGCTTCGGCACTCTTCAATAGTTTGATACCACTGGAAAGCGATTCCTGAGCCTCGAATACCAGCTTGCTTTTTTCACGCTGGGAGAGAAGAGAACCTGTGAATTTCGCTACATCACGCTGTGCAATTCGCACATCTTCCTCCGTGAGACGAGCCTTACTGGATTTGATAGTGATGCTCTTTGCCCCACCCGTTTTTCTATCCCTCGCAGTCACCTTAACGATGCCATTCACGTCGTAGTCGAAATTCACTTCGACCAAGCTTTCGCCCTTGGGAGCAGGAGTTATGCCGCCGAGAACGAACTCGCCAAGGCTTGAATTTTCTACAGCAATGGGGCTTTCTCCTTGCAGAACATGGATATGAGCTTCGGTCTGGTTCTCCATCGTCGTAACGTAAATGCGCTTGCGGTTACACGGAACACTCGTATTTCTAGGAATAATCTCGCTGAATTTTCCTCCCTCAACCTCGATGCCCAGTGTAAACGGAGCAACGTCAACAACCACCAGGTCCTGAAGGTGTCCGCGCTTGATGCCTGCCTGAATTGCTGCACCCGCTGCGACGCACTCCTCAGGGTTGATTTCCTTCAGAGGATCCTTGCCCATAATCTGTTTGACGAGTCTTTGTACCGCAGGCATCCTTGTCTGACCGCCCACGAGAACAATCGAATCGACACCGTCCTTGGTGAGGTTGGAATCTGCAAGTGCCGCATCCATCGGCTGTGACGTCTGCTCGATCAGGTCCTTCGTCAGTTCTTCAAGTTTGGCGCGCGTTAGGTTCTCGTTAAGATGAAGAGGTTCCGCTCCACCTGTATAGAGGAAGGGCAGGTTGATGTTTGTCTCAAGCAGTGAGGAAAGATCGATCTTGGCGGATTCAGCGGCTTCCTTGAGCCTCTGTTTTATGCTCCTCTGCTGGGCAAGATCGGGAATCGTGTTGATATCCACCTTCTCCTTTTCCTTGAACTGCTCAATCAGATATTCAACGACTCTGTAGTCGAAGTCGTCTCCGCCCAGCGTGTTGATACCTGCGGTCGCAAGCACTTTAAATGCACCTTCATGAAGTTTGATGATGCTCACATCGAGCGTGCCGCCCCCAAGGTCGTAAACAAGGATGGTCTTTGCTTCAACCTTGTCAAAACCGTATGCAAGCGCAGCAGCGGTCGGCTCGTTTATGATTCTCTCGACCTTGAAGCCCGCGATCTCACCTGCGTCCTTCGTTGCCTGCCTTTGAGCATCCGTGAAATAGGCAGGAACAGTGATTACAGCTTCCTCGACCTGATCGTTCAAATATGTCTCGGCATCGAGCTTAAGCTTCTTCAGAATGACTGCGCTGATCTCCTGTGGAGAGAAGTCTTTCTCGCCGATGGTCATCCGCCTGTCACTGCCCATAAGCCGCTTGATGCTCGCCACCGTTCTTTCTGGGCTGGCCACAAGCTGGTTCTTTGCGGGTTCTCCGACGAGCAGCTCTCCCGACTCCGTAAATCCAACGACAGAAGGTGTGATAAAGCTGCCGCGTTCGTTCGGAATAAGCGTCGGCTCGCCATCAACAATCGTCGCGATCAATGAATTGGTCGTACCTAGGTCAACGCCCACGATGCTTCCCATAATCCGTTTGCTCCCGTAAAAACAAAACTTGAAAGGTCTATCGGCCACAAGGCCATCTCACACCGCTCACACTGTATACCTCATAAAGGTACCACGTGAACGGGCAACCGCAATGTTATCAAAACTCTCAAGGCAGGAGTAGCTTTTGGAGTGCAACTCCATTCATTTCACCAAAAAAAATCACGCTCTCCTATTTACCAGCACTTCAGCAAAGCGAAAAACCTTCCCCTTATGCTTGTAACCTGCAGAGAGCACACGTACAATCTCGCCATCCTCAAAATCAATATCGTCGGTAACGCCCATGGCACGATGAATCTTCGGATCAAACTTCCCTGAAACAGCCATGGGCTCCAACTCGTATTTCCTCAAGTATTTGAGAAGAAGATCCCTGATTCCAAGCAGTCCTTCAAACGCCGATCTATACTTCGCTTTAACGCTCTCGTTAACAAATTCGGTGGCACGATCAAACGCATCCACGACTGCAAGAAGTTCGTTCATCGCCGGCGCGTCGGGATATTCCTTATCGATCTTCGAAAGCGATTTAACACTTTCCTCGACACGCTCGAGAATCTCCATAGCTTCCGCAGACGCAAGGACGGATTTTGCTCCACCCTCCGGCAATGAAGCAAGCTTCATTTCGATTCGCTCAAGCCTGCTTGCAATATCTCCAGACGGCATACCGGTCAATTCCCCTTGAGCTTCACCACTGCTCACCTGAAGAACTTCCCGGACCTTCTTCACAATCATCCGCCCGATGTCGGTAATCTCCGTAACGAGGTCCGCATGCAAACTTGCACCCGAAGTACTAATCGATCCTCTAACAGCCTCGGCAATGCCTGCGCTCGAACTCTGAACGGCGCCCCTCACACCCTCGATCTTGCCGTCAAGAACTGCTTCGAGCATCGAAAGGTCGCTGGAAAGCTTGGCCATCCTTGCATTCACAGCATCCTGACGTGAAATTATACGCTTGTCAAAATCAGCAAGCTTCTCTACGAGCTCTCCAGTAAGCGTATCTTTAATCTCGGCAAACTCATCAGCAGTACGAGCCTGACCTTCTCTAAGTTCGTTACCGAGCGCATTACGTGCTTCAATGACCTCGGATCGGACCGCTTCTTCCCGTACAATCAGATCTTCAATGTGCAATGAAAGCCCGGCAAGCTCGGCTTTAATCTGAAACAGTGAAACGGGAGCCTCAGCAGCGTCCTCATCCAAACCGCGCCTGACCGTGACGAACGGTACAGTATAGTATTGCTCGTTATCGAAGTCAACGCGGGATTTCTTCTCGTTCATCAGACAAGGTTCCAGTCGGGAAGTTTAAGATTAATCTCAAGCCGATCGGACATTCGCTCCATCACGGACTCGCGCGTGAGCCCTGAAGGTTTAAGCCAGCCATGTCGCGGAACAGGAGGAATGACCTTTGCCCTGAGCGTTTCGAAGATATTCTGGTGCTTCATACCGCCCCAAACGGTTTCTCGAAGATAATCCAAGTCAAGGGGATTGTAGGCGAAAAGGTCTATTTTCTCCTTCTTTACAGTCTCAGTCAGATTCGCATAAGCTTCCTCAAGAAGCATGAACGTCTCGGGGTGCCGTTCAGGATTGAATATCTTAAGGAGCCGGAAGTATGAACGCTCCACATCATCGACCGACGAGCGCTTGTCCAGATTCAGAAGCCAGTAGAAACGGTTCGCCTTCTGGTAATAATCGATTACATCTTCCGTCTTGATCTTCAGGAGATCGTACTCTGCTTTTCCCTTCGATGTAATGAGATCGGTGAGCACACGCTGAATCTCGCTGATGTACACGCCAAAAACGGCATATGCTTTCGGCTTCTTGTTGAGCGCCTTTTTCCACCAGTCAATCATCCGGTTCCAAAATCTCGTGCTGTTCTTGAAGTCATCAATCTGCCAGTAAGCGATAGCAAGGTTCTGGACCAACTGCGGGTTGCGAGGATCGTACTTAAGCGCCTTCTTCCATTCGTTTATCGCGGTCTTTATCTTATCGGACTTGCGAACAAGCTGGTAAGCGTTTAGCGAAAGCGTTTCCGAGTAAAGCTTGTACAAATGCTCGTATTCAGGATCAAGCTTCGAAAGAGCATCCCAGGTTTCCATCGCCTCGTTGGTGTATCCTGCATCGAGGAACGCAAGGCCAACCTCCAGATACTCCTGCATCCTGCGCGACTTGTCCACATCAGGTCTGTTCGCCCGTGATAGAATCTCCCGCCAGTAATGCGCAGCCATTTCCCTATTGCCGAGCCTGGCATTTGCAAGCCCCATAAACCACAGGATGGATAAATCATCCTTGTATTTTTTCTGCTTTCGCAGTTTCTTCAAAAGGGTGAGGGCTCTCTTGTATTGCCCATCATGAACGTAAAGATGTGCAAAGTCGATTGAATCGTCAGGAAACTCGATATCTTCGAACACAACGCCCCCTGCCCACGATTGATCGGCCAGATAGCTCGACAGAAGAAGAGGCATATCCGATTTGTTAAACTCATCTCGCCTGAGAAGGTCAAGAAAAACCTTCCAAGCCTTGTCGAATCTTCGACTAGAGAAGTACGCATAAGCTTGGCTGCGTTGTAGAAAAACGGGCACCTGATCCCACGGCACGTTCGTATACTGAATCAGAGCTTGATCATAGTCGCGAAGTTCGTGGTATGAATAAGCAAGGAATGTCCGCGTGTCTATGCGCTTCGGCAGAATTGCAAGGGATGTCTCGAAGTATTTCCTGCTCAAGTCATAATCCTTGGTGAAAAACGCTTTCTCACCTTCCACAAGAAGCAGGTCCGTTATGACATCCCTTAGAAGCCTGTCACCCATGTCGACCTGAACCGCCTGTGTAAGATAGCTGGTAGCATTGGTAATATCTTGTGCGGACAGTGCCTTAGCGCCGTTATACAATAGCGCCATCGCAAAGTAGCGGCTTTCTGCCCTGCCTGTTCGGTTCTTGTTGTAAAGTTCCTCGCTTTGCTTTAGTGCATCCTTGTACCGTTTCTCCTTCAGATAAAGGAGGGCAATCTCGATATCACCCCAGCGATGGAAGTTTACCGCTTCATCCGTTGACATAACGGATCGATAGCTCATTCTGGCCTTCTCCCACTCACCCGCAAGCTCGAAGGCCTGTCCAATCCGTAGTTTGATGAGATACTTGGGTACGTATTCTGCAAGGAGAGGATCCTTCTGAATTTTCTCAAAACAGGTCATTGCTTCTTCGTGATTTGCAAGCACGAGATGGCATACGCCTTCCCAGTAGAGAATCTGTGCTTCGCTTTTTTTATCGGGCTTCTTGAGATCAATCAGGATTTTCAGCGCGCCTTCAGCATCACCCTCGTTAATCAGCATTTTCGCGAGCCTGTACCTCGACGCGTCCAGACCGGTATGCTTAACTGCCTCGCGGTAAGAAATACTTGCCATTTCAAAGTTAAATCTGGCAGCATAAAAATCGCCGATTTCGACGAAAAGCTCGGACGCATCGTATTTCGCAAAAAGATCTACGAGTCTTGGTATATCCGCTTCAAACGCTCTGACAGCAGGCTGAATCACTTTGCCGTTCTCACGAGTCTTCACAAGATAGCTTTCAACGAGCGCGAAACCGATCTCCGGATCACAGGAGAACCGCTCAAACTCGAAAACGCGCTTGAATAATTCAATGTCATCCTCGGAATACGGCTTCCCCCTGATATGCTCATCAATAGCGATACTCGCAAGTATACCTATGAGCTTGGCGGGTGGATTCTTACTGGCCCTGAACATCTTCTCGTAATGCTTTCTGGCCTTCTCATCCTTGCGGGCAAGGTTCATATAGCAGTAGCCGAGCGCCTCGTCGAACAATTTCTCAAGCGGCGCGGGGTATGCACCCTTAAGCTCGTCAATATAGGAAAGTGTTTCTTCGTCAAAGCGCTTTATCCTTACATTATGCTCAGCGAGCACAAGAGCAATACTCGCACGTATGCCTCTATCGGTAGCTTCCGAGTATGCTCTGCGATAAATCTCGACAGCCTTGGCCGATGTTACTCCGTAGCTCAAATACGTCTGCGCAAGCATCATAATGATGTCAGGATTGTCAGGATCGCTCTTCAGCGCTTCCTCGTAGATCTTCCGCGCCTGTTCGTCGGTTCTGCCAAGACTGATATAGTTCTGTGCAAGGTATTCGTAGAGTTTTCGTTGGGGAAGCTCCGGCACCATGCTGAGATACGTTTCATACACCCTTGCTGCAAACTCACCTTTATCTCCGGCATGAAGATAATGATCCGCCAGCACTCTGATGCTCTTCTTGCTCAACGCATGCGCCTTGAACGCATCCGCAAACACCGGAATCGTCTTCTCGTTTACGTTTAGCTCGGATGCGTATTCATCGGCCAGATATTGCACAAGCTCCGAACCGTTGTACCCCTTCGCATATACTTCTTCGGCAAGCTTTATGCGATCGAAGTATGTTTTCTGTTGCGTAAGTATGAAGTCGCTCACGTGCTTCACGCCTTTGGGTGAAAGCATCCCGCGGCCAAGAGCATCTACGATGAACGGCCAAGTCGTGGGACTGATATCGCCCTGTTCGAGGTATGACTCACACAGCATGCCAAGTGCTTCGGGAACATCAACTCCCGCATCGAGCCGATCACGATAGAATCTCAGTGCAAATTCGCTCTTGTCCTGATTCTCGATGAGAGCCTTGGTCAAGAAACCGATCAGTTTCTCGTTATCTTTGTTATGCGGATATGCAAACTTATATACATCCAGAGCTTCAGCATCGGTACGCTCATTTTCCAGATAGCGGATGGCGAGAACGCTTGAACCGCCCTTCCACAGCGGAAATTCCTTTACTGCACGCGCAACGACATCAATGTCGGCCTCCGTCGGGCTTGGAAGTTCTGCGATCATTTTCGCAAGAACGAGGTTTGCGCGGCGGTCCTCCGGCGCAATTTCAAGACGTTTTTCTAGAAGCCCGCGATACTTGATATCCGTGATTTTCTCGTTCCTGATCCAGTCGGCAACCCGCGCAGTCCAGTCCTCTTCAACATATTCCTGGTCAAAAAGCTCCAATAATTCATTCAGTGCTCTTGCCTTTTCACCGCTTTCCCAAAGGTATTCTGCCCGAATGAAGTTCAACGCAGAAAGAACCTTGCGGTCTTCCTCCGATAAATCGACCGATGCTGAAAGGATCGCAGCCTCGACGGTCTTTATGTAGTCCTTGCCCTTAGCCTTCGCACGCAAGGCCGCATTGAGATACTTCGATAGCTTCTTCTTTCCACCTAAAATCGCCATCCAGAAATGAGTCCTTCAGGAAATAAACGGTTTATTATATCAGAGCAATAGACGATTTAGAACAGAATTCACCCGCTAACAGCAATGTACATGCGCGGATTCCGTGCAATCAAGCAAGAGAAAAGCATCACATCGGAAACTCAAATGCCTTGTGCACCATCCATACTCAACTAATGCACCATCCTTACTCAACTAAACGGCAACATATGACCTCAGACACCGCGCGAACATCAAGCTGTAAACGAAAAAAATGTTTTTGCCTTGTGCGCATTCTGTTTCTTGACATTCCAGAGAACGCGGATATAATTAGCAGTTGGCAGCTTGGACTGCTAGCAGGCATGCGATTTAATTGCCAATGAGCAATTGCATGTTCTGAGTATTTGTTGTACAGCAAACAAAATATATGGAGGTTTCAAATGGGCAAAGCAAAGGTGCAATTCGTCTTAAGGCCGCTTGGCGACCGCGTTGTTGTCGAGCGTCTCACGGATGAAGATAAGGTTACATCGGGCGGAATCGTTATTCCCGACTCCGCATTAGAGCGCCCGCAGAAGGGCCGCGTGGTCGCAATTGGACCTGGCAAAAAGCTTGACGATGGCACGCGTGTGGTGATGGATGTTGAAGTCGGTGATTACGTATATCACGGCAAATACGGCGGTACCGAGATCAAAATCGGCGGTGTCGAATACCTGATTTTGCGCGAGGATGACATCATCGGTGTTGTTCAGGCATAGCCGACGCGCTATTGCAGCTTGAATTTCTCTTTTTGGCTGAATTTTGAAGAAACGAATTTTGGAGGATACATAAATGGCAGCAAAGGAACTTCTATTTCATGAAGATGCAAGATCGAAGCTAGTGGCCGGAATCGACGGTGTGGCTGAAGCAGTTAAGATCACGCTTGGCCCCCGCGGACGCAATGTCGTTCTCGACAAGAAGTGGGGCAGCCCCACGATCACGAACGACGGCGTGACGATTGCGAAGGAAATTGATCTCGACAATAACTTCGAGAACATGGGCGCACAGCTCATAAAGGAAGTCGCATCAAAGACAAACGATATTGCCGGTGACGGAACAACCACGGCAACAATCCTCGCCCAGGCAATCGTCAAGGGCGGCTTGCGCTACGTAGCAAGCGGTGCAAACCCAATGCTCATGAAGCGCGGCATTGAGGCTGCTGCGAAGGCAGTGAGTGATCGTCTTCTCAAGAATGCGACTAACATCAAGGATGATCGCAACAAGATCGCGCAGGTTGCGTCCATCAGCGGAAACAACGATCCCGAAATCGGCGAGCTTATCGCTACCGCGATGGAACAGGTCGGCAAGGACGGCGTAATCACGGTCGAGGAGAGCAAGAGCGCCGAGACCAAGATCGAGCTCGTCGAGGGAATGCAGTTCGACCGCGGCTATCTGAGTCCATACTTCATCACGGATCAGGAAGCGCTCGAAGTCAACCTCGAGAATCCCTACATCCTCATGTGGGAAAAGAAGATCTCGAACATCCAGGACCTCGTGCCCGTGCTTGAGAAGGTTGCGAAAAGCGGACACCCGCTCGCAATCATCGCGGAGGATATCGAAGGGGAGGCGCTTGCGACACTTGTAGTGAACAAGCTTCGCGGCACACTCTCAGTCGTTGCGATCAAAGCTCCGGGCTACGGCGACCGTCGCAAGGCGATGATGGGTGATATTGCGGTTCTGACCGGCGGCCAGTTCTTCACCGAGGATCTGGGTATCAAACTAGAAAGTGTTGAGCTGAACGATCTCGGCCAGTGCACGAAGCTCAAGGTGGACAAGGAAAACTCCACTATCATCGAGGGCAAGGGCACAAGGAAAGACATCAAGGGACGCATCTCCACGATCAAGGCAGAGATTGACAAGGCCACGAGCGACTGGGATCGCGAGAAACTCCAGGAGCGGCTTGCCCACTTGAGCGGCGGCGTCGCGGTTCTAAAAGTCGGCGCTGTAACCGAGACCGAGCTCAAGGAAAAGAAGCATCGCTACGAAGATGCGCTGAGCGCGACGCGTGCAGCCGTCGAGGAAGGAATCGTGCCGGGCGGCGGAGTAGCACTCATAAACGCAACGAGTGCGCTTGACAAACTCACTGCTGATGACGAAGACGAGCAGCTCGGAATCGAGATCGTCAAGCAGTCGCTTGATATCCCCGCGCGCCAGATTGCTGCAAACGCTGGTGCCGAGGGCGGCGTCATCGTAGAGAAAACCAAGAAATCCAAGGCAGGACTTGGCTTCAACGCCGCAACGGGTGAGTTCGAGGACATGGTGAATGCGGGAATCATCGACCCCGTCAAGGTAACGAGGCATGGCCTGCTGAACGCCGCTTCGATCGCCGCGATGATCCTGACGACCGAGGTTCTGATAAGCGAGAAGCCGGAGGAAAAGGCAGCCGCAGCTCCCGCAATGCCGGGCGCGGGCGCAGGAATGGGAATGGACTACTAATCCATCCCGAAAAGTGATTCCTGCCAGCATTGAATCCCTGTTCTGAATCCGTTGGCAGGGGCAAACAGGGAATGTACAAAGGGCGGAAGTTGATTCCGCCCTTTTTTTCGCGATGAGCGCGTTCAGAAGCAGGAAATCAGAACTTAATAATTACCAAAATCAATACCCCGGTTCTCGCGGCGAATAGGCAAGCTCATGAAGTTTCCTCAGGAACTTATGTTCGCCCAGCTTATTCTCCCAGGGCGTAACGGAGAAGTTCTCTATCTTTACAACAACGGTTTTTCCCTGCTTGGCGACTTCATGGATGTATCCGATCCCATTATCGTAGGCGAACCTGTATTCGAGAAGAAGCGTGAGCTCGTCGTCGCCTGGCGGATCTATCGGATCGTAGCTTGCAAGATTCTCCTTCGTGTTCAGCAGGTTTATTGCATTGAGATTTCCAGAATCATCATATGTGAACCTGTATCTCACCATTCCGTAGTCCGACACCTGCTCCATAAACATATCTATGGTATCCGGCAGCTCCGTGGCTTTGTCAATTCGAATCGCGGTGTTGATCCACCAAGCATCCACGCCATATTCATCGAAACCGGAAGGGGAACTCTCCCGGCTTGAAAGCGAGAAAAAATCAAGCGGCCCCACGAGACGACCGTGAATCCTCGAAAGCGCCGTCGGAAGATACGTGAAAGTTGGAGTGTTCTTCTTGGTTATATAGAGTAGGATATAGGACGATTCGGCTTCGATAACGTCTGACGGCTCATATCCGCCGTACAACAGCCATTCCGCCATCAAATCGAGCGCTATTCCACGTGTGTAAGGATGCCGGGCGGGGAAACTCGCGATGACATCGCCGTTATCGCTGTAAAGCGAGGCATCGTACTCGCATATATACTCAAGCTGCAGGAGGCGTTCCGGAAGCCACCCGCTGCATTTTTCGCATACGGATGCGATGATCGCATCAGCGTCAGTATGGTCATTCTCAGCCAACACGGCCTGTGATAGCAGCAAAGCCAACATCAAACAAGCAAACGCAAATGCAATAAAAGTTCTTTGTCCAATCATTTTTCGCTCTCCCTAAGATTGGAAATCAGCTTCTCGATCCATAAAGTCATCACCTGAATTATTCCGTGCAAAGCTCAATCTGTCAAATGCAGTACTTCAAATCTGCTGCCTACGTCCAACAAAAAAAGGCGGGGGAGGCCCGCCTTTTGAAAACCAACTTAACCATCCTAAGCTCTCAGCTTAGAACTCATAGAAACACTTCATCCAGATGCGCCAGCCGTCGTAATCGAAGCCATGGTTGTAGTCGTACGTATTGTCGTAGACCTCGCAGCCGATTGCGACGGGGAAGCAGCACAACTTCTTGAAGTTGAATTCCGCTTCGACCGTGCTCCAGTCACCGATGTCGGTCGCGAGGCCGGTTGTGTTCGAAGTCGTGTCGAGATAGCCCAGGCTGAAATCCCAGGTGTCGTAATCGCCCGCGAATCCGAGCCGCCAGGTATCCTGATCGATTTCGTTATCGATCGCGGCCGCGTCCGGACCGCCGGTTTCCCACACCGCTTTTTCATACCCGACCGTGATTGTGTGGCGCTCGGTCACGCTGAAGCTCAGGTCACCCGAAAGGACGTTCTCCTCAAGGCTCGTCTGCCTCGCCCCGTTATCGCTTTTGCGATACCAGTCGAACGCGCTGAAGCTGATCCTGTCGATAATCGGAACGTAGACCGACGCCCGGAATTCCTCTTGGCTGTCCGGCCAGTATGAAATAACCGGCCATCCCTGACCTGCAACCCAGGTCGCGCTCTCGGAAATATCGATCTTGCTGTATTTGGCGTTTATATCGGCAGGGCCGGCACTGAATCTGCCCTCAACGTACCAGCGGTCGGTATTGGGCTTCTCGGTCTGGATAATATTCGCAAGTTCCGCTGGGGTTTGCGGCGACGCGATCAGGAGCTGCTCGTACGCTGGCTCCTCGTACATCAGCCGCACCGAATCCATGTTCGAGCTCTCGTAGCCCAGCCTGATGCGGTCGACGAAGTAGAAGTTCCTGTGTCCGATGAAAAAGTTGTACTTGTTTCGCCCCGTCAGATGCGATGTGAAAATCGGCTCGCTATCCACGTTCAGCCAGCTTGCGTCGGCGCCCGCGCACCAGTTGTTAAGCGGGCCGCCGTAGCGCACACCGAAGTTGAACTTCTCGCGCTCGACGCTGTTCGTTATGTTTGCGTCAGCAGGAACATTTGTCTCGGCCTTTTCAGTGCTAAAACCGCCGTAAAACCTGAGCATCTGGCTGGCGCGGTAACCCGCCCAGACGTTTATGCCCGTTTCTGCGGCATCGTCCATTCCGAGCTCGTCCGATGTAAACAGTGACCGCCTGAAATTCGCACGCCATTCAAAACCGTCGTAATCCTTCGAACGGAATCCGAAGTCGAGATGCTTCGCGTTGTAGTCGGGAAGAACCGGCGTATCGATTCCCCTGTTCACATCATGCTGAAGGTAGCTTGCGTAGAAATCAGAGCCGAGGATTTCTTCGAAATCCAGGCCGTACCAGTAATGCTCTGTCTCTCCGAGCGCATAGCCTCCCGCTGTATCTGCGACTGAGTTATGCTCAAGCTTCCATGCGGTTCCGGTAAGCCTGCCGGAAAGAGCGTTCGTACCGAGCCTGACCCTGAAATCGTTCAGCGTAGTGATGCGCGCTGAATGCTCCCAGTAATAAGTGTCGCCGCCGGGCGCGTAGAACACCCACTCGCCCGAAAAGAAATCGGGATAACGGCTCGCCCTCTCGGCGAACATCTCGCTCGCACCTTCAAAATCCTTCGCTCCGAACTCGGGAACGATCAAGCCCTGAAGCTCAAGCGCTTGCTCGAAGAGCGCCATATTGTCTTCGGCGTGCGGATTTTCGTCAGCCGAAGCCAGAGAGGAAAAACCAACGACAAGCGACACAAGAAGAAACCAGGTGATTAGATGTTTGCTTTTCACGACGCCCTCCTATTTTACGAACATCGGATTATCGTTCGATCCATGTATCTGACTGTGACAGCCCGCAGTCCAGCACGTCGCGCCCGGCATGTGCATCGCCTTGTCCGAATGACAGGTCAGGCAGAGTGTTCTGCCCGAGAACCTGAGCAGGTTGTTTGTGCCGGATGCATGCGGATTATGGCAGTACAGGCACGCTTCCTCCGCCGGGTCGGTGTACTCGCTGATGTGCGGGAAAACATATGATTGACGAGTGTATTCGTGGCATCCGCCGCAGGTTTTCGATATGCCTTCCCTGACAAGCATCGAGCGCTCCGAGTTATGCGGGTTGTGGCAGTCCGTACAGAAGAAATCGTCTTTCTTCACGGGATGAGCGGAAAGCCCGCTTTCAAACTGGGAATACACTCCCTTGTGACATGACGCGCAGAGGTCGTTGGCGGGTTTCCTGAGCATCGCAAATTTGAACTTGTTGGCATGCGGATCATGACAGCTGCTACAGTACACCTTCGAATTCGCATGCATATTGGATGCAAACTCGTTGAACGTCGCAATGCTTCGGTGGCAGTTCAGGCAGATGCCGGTAAAAGCGCTATCGGGCGACTGATCGAAGTCAACGATGGCGCGTTCGCCGGGATCGTTCGTAAATGCGGACATATGCATGCTGCCGGGCCCGTGGCACATCTCGCAGCCGACTACGCTCGGCGGAAGCTCGGAATTGCCGAGCGACAGTGCATGCTTCGTACCGAGGTAAAGCTCCATCGTTTCACTGTGGCACATCATACACTGCGAGGCACCAACGTACTCCGCACCTTCATCGGCAAGAAGCAGTCGGGGATCGACCGGTTTGTCGCCTTCATCGGCGAATGCACCCGCGACTCCCAGAAGACCAGTAAGACAAATGACAAGAATCCAAGTTATTCTCACGCCTGTGCTCCTTACAAACCCCTGTTACGATATCTTTGCCCCGCCTGAAATCCCGCATCAGGCACGGCTTAACTGCAAAACACAAGACCCGGCGTCGCGTCCTACACCCTCAGAATTGTAACTGTTAACATAGGACGCTAGTTTGATATTAGTTGCAAACATCTGCGATGTCAATAAAGACAATGGCTCTCCCGTGAGGATTTGCCATAAGCGTTAAGCGAAAGAACCGACGTTTAACCGTATCGAACGAAATCCACGAAAAATGCTCCGTCGGTTCTAACAATATTTCGTCGAAGTATCCATATGTGGTATTCTTCATATGTGCCGTTTCAGGCTTGATCTCAGATCCGGATCCCGATCCGGGTCAGCGGCGGTTGCTGTTGATATTGCCACAAGCCCAGGCGGATAAAGAGCAATCATTATGCAGGAGGAACACATGAAGTCCTTATATGGAATCCCTTTGTTTCTTGCATTTATTCTTATTCTTGTCTTTGCAGCATCTGCTTGCAGTGACTCGATAAGCGGCAGACTGGAATTTAACGCCGCAAATCCACCCGCCACCGACCCTCCAGATACCATTTCTGCAAAACTCGAAACAAGCCTGCACGGCACTGCGCGCGGCATGCAATTCTGGTTCGATCATGAAGATGGCTTCGGCCCGCTAACAGGCGTGAACTATGCAGATGTGGGATGCGGGAATTGCCACACATCAAGCTGCCAGGACTGTCACGGCGGAGAAGGTCCCCGCTCGAATGCAACGTGCACGAAATGCCATTCACGCCAGGGACTCGAAGCTGTGAAGCTCGGCGTGAATGACCTTCACTTCGAGGCCGGAATGGTATGTGTAGACTGCCATGAGGCGGGTGAAGTTCACGGTGATGGAAATGAGTACAACTCGCAGTTTGAGGCAAGCGAAATCGGAAAGGACTGCGAAGACTGCCACGATGAGATTCCGGAAAACACATCTCACCAGATGCACGCCGACAAGCTGCACTGCTCGGCCTGCCACGTGGATACGGTCGTCACGTGCTACAACTGCCACTTGGAATCTCTGCTCGAAAACCACGTGAAGCGTCCTTACAAGCCGTTCAAGGACTTCGTGATCCTTGCTAATTCGACTCTGGACAACAAGGTACACACCGTAACTTACCAGACGGTATCGTACGGCGATTATACATTTGTCGCATTCGCTCCTTTCCACAGCCATTCCGTCAAGGCTAAAGGGCACGACTGCAGCTTCTGCCACAACAGCGCCCGCATCGACGAACTCAACGAGACCGGACAGATCAGGATGACCGAGTGGTTCGACGACGCACAAGCACTGACGCACGCTGTCGGGATGATCCCGTTCGTGCCCGACAGGTTCGTGTTCCAGTATCTGACTTACGACGCCGAAACCGAAGCCTGGCTTCCCATCACTACGACCACGACGCAGACCCAGTACCTCTACATCGAGCCACTCACCGACGATCAACTGACCAAACTGGGCTTTAGCGGCGAGTAGGAGCGGGGAATTGCAACCGGCTTTAGTCCTTCTTCGCGCTGCGAACCGCATCGGGCCATCCATAGTCCGGCCGCCTGACAATGAGGTTGGTAAAAAATCCGTCTTTTTCAAAGACAGTTTTCCCAACTTGGGCTATCGGATCGTATCTGATCACGCGTGAAATGCAGGTGGAGGAACCAAGATCATACACCTCCTCTATGTACCAGATTGCTCCGTCGTATCCGAAAGAAAGCTTGCGTATATGACCTTTTCCAGATGCGATCTCGCGCCATTCCCCTGATGATGTATACTCGATCAGCTTTGTTTCGATCCTCCCAGCCATCATCGCATCCCTTTTGTTCGGATACTCGGGATCCATAAATGTAACAGCAAGAAACAGGCTTTTCATGCCGGGATGCCATGCGTTTTCGTAAAACGAAATATCACTCTCATCTCCGAAAGGTGAGGGAATTCCGATCGGCAACTTCCTGATCTCGCCCTTATCAGGATCGATCATGTACAGCCCATGAGACCGGTCATACTTCGTTTTGCCAGCTTCTGTATGGGGTGACCTTTTAATCAGGGCCAGAAAAACAGGCGGGCGTCCGTCAACCGATGGAGCAACGAGCCTGATTTTTTTCAGGGAAAAGGTGTATCTTGGCCGCTCGCGCTCCTCAGTGATTACGGGACCTGACACCTTTTCACTGAAAAGCAGTTGAGCATCTCTCGGCTTGTCGGATACATCTGTAATCATTGATGTCAGATCAAGCGACGGATCGTTCGACCGCAAGTAGCCGAAATCAAAGCACTTGATAATGGAATTCTCTGAAATATCAAAGAATGCAAGGCGATTACTAAGCTCGAACCTCTTATTAAAACCTCTTCCTTCTGCGCTGATAACCACAATGTTTCCGTAGCCGAAGGCGTTCTGCGTATAGAAGCAGTCCGGCAGAAGAACGCACTTGAAAAAGTTGTTTTGAGCCGGCTCATACGCCTCATCGAGCTTCTCCTCACGGTTCGTCAGCCTGATACTCGTATTGTTCCGCAATTGCCTCGCGTAAATAATAATAGAAGGTTTATCGAGGAAAAAACCATTATCATAGACAATACGTGATGTGTAATATTCGACTGCTTCGCATTTGCCTGTTTGCAGATCCAAAAGGGCGTTGTAATATACTTTGCCTGGACGACCGGTATCGGGATGGAATAATGTGAAATCCATTTTCTGCAATGGAAGTCGCCCGTCAAAAAAGCCGGCGTGAGTTGACAGTTGCCACTCTGTGGATACGCAGCCCCTGGTCGGCCCGTTCTTCTGCGATTCCTGTCTGACCGGTTGTTCGATAACCTTCCAAACGTGCTCCCCAGACGCATCCGCCGCCCAGATTTCTTCTATCATTCCAACGGGGTTCTTTATCTCCGATATCGTGAGCCGGTCAAAGAAAGATAGATCGCGATGCGTGACAAACGCGACTGCGGGTTCAGGATTGTTCCTCTTGCCAAACCAGCGGTGTCCTGCTATGCAAAGTGTGATTACAATTACAGCAAGAACGACTACGAGCGAAGTCCTCTTCACGCTTTCCATATCTTCTCCTTTTCGAGCCATGGCTTCACAACTTAAGCGTAAGCACAGAGATTATAGCCCATTTCGGATGCCGTGAAGAGCGCATCTCCGATCATCTTCCCGCTCAGACTCCACATTTAAGATAAAAACGGCTCATGCAATATAGAATAACCTGGATTGCATT
This sequence comes from bacterium, assembly GCA_021158185.1. Taxonomy (GTDB): domain Bacteria; phylum 4484-113; class 4484-113; order JAGGVC01; family JAGGVC01; genus JAGGVC01. Next base: position 18,769 of record JAGGVC010000078.1, read on the forward strand.
TATCTGCTTGGCTGCTATTATGGTATCAAGGGATGGACGAATGCTGTCCCAAATTATTGGTTGCTGGAGGTTAAGATGCAACTCAGTCCGAAAACGAAGGTACTCAAGCTTATCGAGGAGTATCCATATTTGATCGACTTTCTTGCCGATTATTCGGGCAAGTTCGCCGGGTTCAGAAATCCCATACTGCGCAAGACGTTCGGCAGGGCTGCAAGTCTTGGAAAGGTCGCCTCGATGGACGATATCGCAGTGGACAAGCTCATATACGATATACGCGACAAAATCAAGAATGAAAGCGGAATCGAAATCGATGTCGATCTCGGCGAGATGCCGTTGACAACCGAAGAGCGGCGCGAAGTGCTGAAGGATCTCATTCGCGATCTGCATGCGGGAACGAACCTCGATGATGTCAAACGCAAGTTTATGGAACTTGTCGAAGATGTTTCGCCCACCGAGATAAGCCTGATGGAGCAGGATCTGATCGATGCCGGTATGCCGCAGGACAAGATCCAGCATCTCTGCGATGCGCACGCGAACATTTTCAAGGAATCGCTCTCCGAGTACGAGCTGCCCGAAATGCCCGCAGGACACCCGGTACATACTTATCATTCGGAAAACGACGCTCTGTCGAAGGTTATGGATGATTTGGCAGTGCTCCTCGACGAACTCGGCGATCCGCCGGATAGTGCAGCGTTTGCCGAGAAAGGGAAAAACATTGAAAAACTGCTTGATCTGCTTTCAACCGTCGATCTTCACTACCAGCGCAAGGAGAATCAGCTCTTCCCGTTCCTCGAAAAGGTCGGAGTAAGCGGCCCGCCGCATGTAATGTGGGGAGTGCACGACGAAATAAGGGCGATGCTCAAGGATGTGCGAAAGGCATACGATGCAGGTGAAGCCGCGGAATTCTCATCACGCCTAAACGAAACCATAACGAAGATACGGGATATGATCTTCAAGGAGCATTACATTCTTTTCCCGATGGCGCTTGAAATGTTAAAAGATCAGGATTGGCTTCAGATGCGCGCGGGCGAAGACGCGATCGGTTACGCACTCATCACGCCTGGAAACGAATGGCCGCCTGAAAAGTTGAAATCGCAGGCTGCATCCCAGGCGCCGTCATACGATACAGGTGAGAGCGCGAAGGCTGAGCCTAGCCTGACAATGCCTGTTCCCGGCGGCGATGCCGGATTCGTAAGCGTTCTTCTCAACCTTGAGACCGGCTCACTTACTCCAGAACAGGCGAATCTGCTCTTCAATCATCTACCCGTCGAAATCAGCTTCACGGACGAAAACCATATCGTTCGCTTCTTCTCCGAAGGCAAGGAGCGGGTTTTCCCGCGAAGCCCCGGCGTGATCGGACGGCGAGTGGAAAACTGCCATCCGCCGAAGAGCGTTCATATGGTGCGCAGAATCCTTGAATCGTTCGTAAATGGCGAGCGCGATGTCGCGGAATTCTGGATCACGTTAAACGACAAGTTCATTTACATCCGATACTTCGCGATCCGCGATGCAAAGGGAAAATTCCGCGGCACGATGGAAGTCGTTCAGGATGTGACGGGCATCCGGGAGCTTGAAGGTGAAAGGCGGCTTCTCGACTGGGAATAATGGAAAAAGCGATCAACCTAGCCGCTTTGCCACGTCGTCCCAGTTGACGAGATGCTCGCAGAAAGCATCCACGAACGCACCTCGGTCGTTCTTGTACTTCAGGTAGTACGCGTGCTCCCAGACATCGCAGACGAGAATTGGCTTTGCGCCCCAGGTCGTGAGATTCTGATGCTTCTCTGCGGTCAAAACGAAAAGCTTCCCGCTTGCCATTTCCTGGGCGAGAACACCCCAACCGCTGCCCTCGACAGCTTTGGTTGCCGCCTTGAACTGTGCGATGAAGGCATCAAAACTGCCGAAGCTGCCCTCGATTGCATCAAGAAGCTTGCCTGTCGGCTTCCCGCCGCCGCCCGGCTTCATGTTGCTCCAGAAAAGCGTGTGAAGCAAATGTCCGCTTCCGTGGAATGCCACTTCGCGCGAGAGATGTTTAATTGCTGCAAAATCGCCGGATGCACGAGCTTCCGCAAGCTTCTTAAGTGCCGCGTTAAGCCCCGCGACATAACCGGCATGATGCTTGTCGTGATGCAGCCTTACGGTCTCTTCATCGTAATACGGCTCGAGCGCGCTGTAATCGTAAGGCAGCGGCGGGAGCACATATTCTGTGCCGTCAAAACCATTTTTCACATTCTTCAAGTTCTCCATCGTATCCTCCTCAGGAAAGCATACAAAATTACGCAGGTAATCTGCAAGAACAAATACCGCTCTTGATACATTATTAACGAAAGCAAAGCAGAGACATGATAGCAGGTAGACAGCCTTATGGCGAACCGGAAGTTTCTGGAGCTCGGTCCCGCTAAACCGCAATGAATCATCGACGCGCACAGAAGAAACGAATCTTTGGCTCGAACTTGAAATGGAGTATCATTGCGCTTGACGGGCTTGATGTCCGCTGGGACGGTTCTTGCCAGCCCGAATCAGTCAGCACATTTGGAGGCTGAAGACATATGGAAGCATTTGAAATGATTCATGGCAGAAGAAGTATCCGGCTGTTTACGAATAAGCCGGTATCCGACGAGCACCTAGACGAGATTTTTCGTGCAGCGATGGCCGCTCCATCGGCAGGCAACCAACAGCCATGGCATTTTGTTGTCATTGACGACCGCACCGTAATAGACGAGATTCCGAAGTTTCATCCATATGCAGGTGCGTTAAACACCGCTCCGGTCGCGATCGTCGTTTGCGGCGACAAAAGGCTTGAGCGCTACGAAGGCTTCTGGGTTCAGGATTGTTCAGCGGCAACACAGAATCTCCTTCTCGCGGCACACGCACTCGGTCTCGGCACGGTCTGGCTTGCGGGTTATCCCGCGATGGATCGCGTAGAAAATCTGCAAAAACTACTCGGCATTCCACCAGATGTCATCCCGCTCGCAGTGATCGCACTCGGTCATCCCGACGAGCGAAAGGGCCCCGTGGACAGGTACAATGCAGAGCGCATCCATCTGAACAAATGGTAAAGAGCTAAGCAAGCGGCGCAATGCAAACTCAAACAACTGCACTATCTTCCGATGTGCTTAGAGTCTGATTTACCCAAGAACAATCGCAAGCCCTTGGATTGTCATCGGGCATTTCTGTCCAGAATTTCCGTGACATCCATTATCAATGCATCTACCAGCTGAATTAAAGCCTTTCTATCAAGAAGTTCATCTTCCTCGTCTAAAACGGCATATCGAAACCATACGCCAAAAGCACTAATATCTGCAAAATGCAGGTGCTTTTCAGCATCCTGTCCTGCCGCGTTGAGAACCTCAAGGAGTTTTGAAATATCATGGGTGAGGGGGTATTCCATCCCCATAGATGCTATCCAGGCTTTCAAGGCCTTTTCAACCGCTTGCTGCGCGTGAAAGCCAAAAATCTCTTCTGCAAATGTATCTGCATCTAGCATTCCCTTAAGTGCTTTAGTATCTTTCTGCGCCATCGCCAACAGCATACGCGCGTGTTCATGGTCGTTCATAAAGCACCTTGCCTTCACGAAATGCACGGGATATAACATGGTTGGTTGTATGACGCCACCTGTTGACTTCTTCCTCCGAGTACAGAAGCAAATCGACAAGGCTGGGCAAGTGTGCCAGCGCTCGTGATAGTTGACCGAGCACCTTTCTCCGCGAGTTCTGTTTGATGAACTCGTCGGTGTGGATTACCAATAAATCAAAATCGGATTGAGTTGATGCTGTTTCCCGCGCATGTGATCCAAAGAGAATTATCTTTTGTGGCGACACAGCCTCGACGATAGTGCTTGCAATTTCTTCAAGGAGATTACTAGTTGCAATTGTCATAGAATCACCAAGCGATTATACCTGCTGAGTCTGATTTACCCAAGAACAACCGCAAGCCGTCTGAAGCCTTTGCCCTTGCTCTTGACCTTTGTGATGCGCAAGGTTCCGATTTCGGATGTGTTGAGCACATGCGGGCCGCCGTCCGCCTGCATATCAATGCCCACAATTTCGACAATGCGGATCTGCGTAAGTTCCTTCGGCAGGAGATCGATATCCGTGCGAATGAGATCCGGGATTCTGCGCGCTTCATCCGCGGGAAGCGTATAGATTTTGACAGCCGCGTTTGATGCGATCGCTTCGTTCACCTTCAGTTCGATTTCATCCCTCAGTTCCGGCTGCCAGTCTGGAAAGCCGAAATCCATCCGTGCGGAGTCTCCGCGGGACTGGCTGCCAGTCACCTTTACGCCGTATTCCTTCCAGATAACACCGCAGAGAACGTGAAGCGCCGTGTGATACCGCCTGACCGCATGACAGAAATCCCAATCCAGGCAGAGCGAGATCTGTTCCCCGACTTCCGGCGCGCGCCCCTTGAAACGATGAAGGATCCGGTTGTCCGCGCCTTTTCTTGCCTCAGAGATATCTCCGCGTACACTCCCTTGGCTATCGTTTTCTGCGCTGCAATCGGGTGAATCAAGGTCAAAACCGTAATATCCCCTGTCCGACGGCTGTCCCCCGCCTTCAGGATAAAAGCAAGTCTTGTCCGTAGCGAACCAGCCCTCGTCATCCTGGTCGCCGTTTTCCAGGCGAGTTACGGTGGCAGTACACTGCCTGATCGAAGGATCGTGAATGCTGATCAATTCCGTCGACATAGTAATAGTTTAGCACTAAATACTGCATTGCTCATTTGTTCGAGTTCATTTGATGCACGGCATCATCCTGCAATGCAAGGTATAGCTGCCTTCCAGGAAGTATTTTGTTAAGCGCGAGAGAAATATTATTAGCTTTCTGTATCATTTAGCTTTTATTGTGGTATCTTTTCTTCACCTTAATCTTGGCAATTTGCATTCTCGCGAATCAAGTTATCAGGGAGTAAACGTATGGCTGACTGGAAAGAGCAATTGAACATATTCTGCGGCGATATTCTCGATGAGAAGCGCATTCGCTACGACGACATTCTAGAAGCTGTCTGCAATCCTGGCGATGTTCCAGGAAACCCGCGCAGCCATGAGTTTCATGGCCAGCCTCGTCCAAGCCGCCACGAAATTCATAAAATCGTCGAAATGCTCCGCAGCGTTCTTTTTCCGGGCTATTTCGGGCGATGGCAGCTTACAGAAGGCAACATCCATAGCCATGTCCGCGCAACGCTCGATCTTGCCCTCCGCAATCTGATGGAGCAGGTCTTACGCGCTATCTGCTTCATTTGCGAAGAAGAAGAGGGTGGATGCGGCAATTGCTACGAGCTAGCGAACGAAACGGTAATCGAATTCGCCAACAGCCTGCCGGAGGTTCGCCGCCTGCTCTCGACAGATGCGCAGTTTGCATACGAGTACGATCCGGCGACCATGATTCGTGACGAGCCTGTATTCTGTTATCCGGGAATGTTCGCCATCACGAACTACCGGCTGGCGCACGAACTATGCAGGCTCGGCGTGCCCCTGATTCCTCGTATTATCACGGAATACGCGCATGACATTACCGGCATCGACATCCATCCAGCCGCGGAAATCGGCGAAAGCCTGTTTGTAGACCATGGCACTGCAGTTGTGATCGGCCAGACATGCATCATAGGCAACAAAGTCCGTCTGTATCAGGGAGTAACCCTTGGCGTCAAGAACTTTGAGCTTGACGAGAGGGGCTTGCCGATAAAGGGAGTTCCCAGACATCCGATAATCGAGGACGACGTCGTAATCTACTCGAATGCATCCGTTCTCGGCAGAATCACGATAGGCAAAGGCAGCATCGTTGCAGCAAACACGCGTGTAACACGGGATGTTCCCGCAGGAAGCATCGTGTATCCCGCCGCGGTGCGCGTTCGCGTAATCGATCCAGAAACAGGAGAATCACGCTAGGCTGATAGTATTCGAATTGCTTACGGATCACTCTCTCAATCAGTCAGTGAGACCAGTAGGCCTATCGCTCTGAAAGCCGTTCGATTCTCCTTCCAGAGCATACTTTGGGCTTTCGTCGAGCATGTGAATGCTCATCTGATGCGGGAATTTCAGTGGATACTCGCTGTTGAAGCAGGCAAGGCAGAATTTTTCTTTCTCAATTCCGGTTGCGCGCACCATCCCGTCTATCGAAAGGTAATGAAGAGAGTCGGCACCGATATAATCGCAGATCTCGGCTTCTGTGCGGTGTGCTGCGATAAGCTCCCCCCTTGTGCCGAAGTCCACACCGTAATAGCAGGGATACCTGATAGCTGAGCTTGAGAGCCGGACGTGAACTTCGGTCACGCCGCCGACTTCACGCATCAGCCTGACGATCTTCTTCATCGTGCTCCCGCGGACTATGCTGTCATCAACGAGCACGACGCGCTTCCCTTCGAGCACCTCGGTTAACGGGTTGAGCTTAATTCGAACACCCAGATCGCGGAACACCTGCAAAGGCTCGATAAACGTCCGTCCGACATAGCGGTTTTTTACGAACCCTTCGGCAAACTTGATTCCGCTCGCGTCCGAATACCCGATTGCGGCCGGCGTTCCGCTGTCCGGCACGCCGATGACCCAGTCTGCGGGAACGGGTGCTTCCGTTGAAAGCTCACGGCCCATCCTAATCCTGATTTTATATAGAAGCTTGCCAGAAAGCTGGCTGTCGGGGCGGCTGAAATAGAAGTACTCGAACATGCAATGGTGGGGATCGGGCCTGTCAGGTAGCCTGCTGATGCGGATTCCCCGCTTGTCAATGATAATCACTTCGCCCGGCTCAACCTCGCGAACAAAATCCGCGCCCAGAAGAGGAAAGGCGGAGGACTCGCTTGCAACGCAGTAATTCTCGCCGCGGCGACCGAGGCACAACGGCCTGAACCCCATAGGATCGCGCACTGCTATGAGTTCGTTATTGGTCAGAATTACCGCGCTGTATGCCCCTTTGAACTGGGGAAACACTTCGAGTATTGCATCCTCGATCGGCATTTCGCTGTACGCTTCCTGCAGCATGTGCGCCATTACGACGCTGTCTGTCGTTGCACTGAGCTTTGCGCCGGACCCTACAAGATCGTTGTATAGCATCTGCGCGTTCACGAGGTTTCCATTATGAGCAAGCGCGAGGTGTTTACCCGGAATTTGGTCGAAGACCACGGGCTGAGCATTTTCGATCCTGGAAATGCCTGTTGTCGAATATCGGTTGTGCCCGATGGCCGCCACACCCTTGAGCATCCGGAGCATGTGTTCGTTGAAAACATGACTGACGAGACCCATGCCGGTGTGACTCACGATCCATTCCGGATTGGCAACAGCTATGCCCGAGGATTCCTGCCCTCTGTGCTGCATGCTGAAGAGCGCGAAAAAAGCCATCCTCGCGACATCGAACTCCGGTGCGAATGTACCGAATATCGCGCAGCTTTCCCCAATGGACTCGTCATCCAAAAACGAATCAGCTTCAAGCGGCATACACTCTCCCGTACGGGACGATTCCCGCGTACATTATATACCACCGGTGTGCAGACAGATTGAAGGATCTGGACTGCAGATCGTCTGAAATGTTTGAATGACGCCTGTTTGTGCCTTGCACAACAATTTATCAAGCGTTCTCAAGATAAGTCTCAAGAGCATTTCGCCAAACTTTTTCAGCAGCATCAAGCGGAATGGAGCAAAGCTCGCGACCGTTGAACGTGAAACCGAGCATATCTCCGCCAACCTTTCCGGCATCGCAAACTTCAATTCCCGCCTTACGGGCTTGCGAAGCGAATTTTTCCGCATTTTCAGGAGCGATTTCCACGAGCCAGCGGTTGCCTGCTTCGCTGAATACTGACATCAGATGCTCTGCCCTTAGTTCGGTTCCGCTGACGCTCTCGACATTCTCCATCATCCCGGACACTTCCATTTCACAGCCAAATCCCGTTCCGAAGCTCATCTCGGCAGCAGTCACCGCAAGCCCGCCGTCGCCGATATCGTGACAGGATTCGATCATTCCATCCGCCATCGTCTTCAGGAGAAAATCGCGGCACAGAACGAGCATTTCGAGATCGGGGCGGGACGGATGTCCACAACCTGCCTCATGCTGAAGAACATAGCAGGCGAGCGTGCTTCCCGCGAGCGAGTAATCCGTGTCGCCAACAATGAAAATTCTGTTTCCCGATGCGCGGAAAGACTGTGAAACCCGCTTCTCCGCGTCTGGCAGTACTCCGACCATACCGATAACAGGCGTCGGATTCACCGCAAAGCGCATCGTCTCGTTGTAGAAGCTCACGTTTCCGCCAGTTACAGGCGTATCGAGCGCACCGAGCGCCTTGCTCATTCCGTCGATAGACTTGACGAACTGCCACATGACTTCAGGATCTTCCGGGTTGCCAAAGTTAAGGCAATTCGTTATCGCGAGCGGACGCGCTCCGACCGCGATCAGGTTGCGCGCGGCCTCGCATACCGCCCACATCGCGCCAACCTCCGGATCGAGATAACAGACTTTGCTGGGGCAGTCGGTCGAAATCGCAAGGGCATGCTTCTTACCCTTTATTCTCACTACCGCCGCGTCGCCGTCGTACGGTGGAATCGTGCCCGTGCGCACCATATGGTCGTACTGCTCGAAAACGATGCGCTTCGACGAAATGTTCGGATGCGCTAAAAGCCTGAGCAGCAGGTCTGCGCAGGGCTGGTTCGGCTGCGAAGGAAAAGTGTCTGCATGGAAAGGCCGCTCCTCAAGAACGCGGGTTGCGGCGCGCACGACATCTTCAGGATGAAGCTCGGCTATCGCGGATATATACTCGGGCACTTTTGTCGGGCGATCGTATTCAGGCGCGTCCTCTGTAATCAGATTGTTCGGGATTTCTGCAACCACGACACCTTTGTGTTTAATCCTCATGACCGGGTCATCGATCACAACACCGACCTCGACCGCATCGAGATCCCATTTCTTGAACGCCTCGATGAATTCGGATTCGCGCCCGCGCTCGACCGTAAGCACCATGCGCTCCTGGCTTTCGGACAGCATCATCTCGTACGCGGTCAGATCGTCCGCGCGCTGCGGAACCTTGTCGAGATCCATCTCGATTCCGACTCCGCCGCGGGCGGCCATCTCGCACGTGCTCGAAGTGAGCCCGGCCGCGCCCATATCCTGCATCCCGATAAGCCCGTCCATCTTTGCAATTTCGAGACACGCTTCGAGAAGGAGCTTCTCGTAGAATGGATCGCCGACCTGCACGGCGGGACGGTCTATGCTCGCATCTTCCGCAAGATTCACGCTCGCGAACGTCGCGCCCTGGATTCCGTCGCGCCCCGTCTTCGCACCGACGTAGAGAACAGGATTGCCCGAGCCCCTGGCGATTCCGCGCACGATTTCATCGGGATTCACGGTGCCGAGACACAGCACGTTCACAATCGGATTCGTACTGTAGGAATCGTCGAACATTATCTCGCCGCCGACCGTGGGCACTCCGATGCAGTTTCCGTAATGCGCGATTCCGGACACGACGCCGCTCACGAGATATCGCGTACGCGCGCGCGTTTTTACTTCATCGTCGAGATCGTCAATCTCTGCTTCCTCGTGTGCTGTCAAGGGTGTAATCGGCCCGAATCGCAGCGGATCCATCAGCGCGATCGGGCGCGCACCCATCGCGAACACATCGCGGATGATTCCCCCTATGCCTGTCGCTGCCCCCTGGAACGGCTCGACCGCGCTCGGATGATTGTGGCTCTCGATCTTAAATGCAACCGCTGTGCCTTCGCCGAGGTCTACGATGCCCGCGTTCTCGCCCGGCCCCTGAAGCACCTGCGCGCCTTTCGTCGGCAGCTTTTTCAGGTGAAGCCTCGAAGATTTGTAGCAGCAGTGCTCGCTCCACATCGCCCCGAAGATTCCGAGTTCGACGATAGTCAGATCGCGCCCCATCATTTCGCGCGCGCGATCGTACTCATCGCGCGCCAGTCCCACGCGCGCAAGCATCTCATCACTTACCGCGTCGGGTGACAAATGTAACGTCTCATCAAATGCCCGTTGGTTCATCAAAGCCTCTCCATCCCGAGAAAATTAAGGCTGTTCGCGAAATGCCCGGAGCGGGAATAATCGGCAATCAACAGCCAGCAATACAAGCACTGACGCCGACCGGCTTGAATCCACGACCGATTTAAAAGCAGCTTCAAGGGAATTCGCAGCTCTCTCCGGCGCGATCCATATTACCAGAATAAAGCCATCAACCGCAGTAAGCCGTGCTAGGGATGTCTGGACGCTGATCATACGATTACGGCACAGGTTCGCTCACGATTTCGCCGTTGTTCAGGAAGAAAACGAGCGACTGCTCGAGCGGGCACGTCATCACTGCGTCCACGCCTTCCTCGC
>JAGGVC010000046.1 GCA_021158185.1 bacterium
CAATCCCCCCCCCGCTACTCCAGTGCCAGGCACAGGGCCGTTGTCAGTTTCAGGACGTCCTTGTTCATGTTTCGCAGGCGGTCGCTGACGATTGCCATCAGTCTTCGTGTAACGTAGTATCCGAGTTGGTAATCCTTTTCGCAGAGCTCCAGCCAGTCCGCGCAATGGATTTCGAGCAGCGAGCAGGTTGAAACCGCAGTCACGGTCGCGCTTCTTTCATCGGTAGTGAGAAGCCCCATTTCGCCGAAGATCGGAAACGAACCGATGCTCGGGTCGGCGCGCAGCACCAGCAGCTTTTTGTCCCGCTCATCCGCTTCGCTGCGGCTTAAGAGTGTGAGACGTTTGGAGATTTCCGCCGAGCCTTCTGTCAGGATGCAGAGGCCCTCGCCCTTATCGCCCTCGGTGATTATTCGTTCGCCGGACAGCGCTTTGAATTCGTGGCAGACATCTGCAACAGCCTGCACCTGGTTGTTATCGAGGTCGGAGAAGATGACAACTTGCTTCAATATGTCGATATAATCGCCGTGCATTATTTGCTTCCTCCATATCCGACGACGACGGCGGTATCCATGTCTCTGATTTCAAAGCTCGGGCCGGGGTTGACGTGCACTTCCACGTTTTCCGCTCCCCGCGTCAGCTCTTTTTTGCCGGCTTTCGTAAATTGCTGCTTGATGAATGCATCGATGCTCGACAGGTCGTCTCCGAGAACGTCGTCAAGCGCTATCATCTTTTCGTAGCGGATTACGCCAATGAGGATTTCATTACTCGTCGAAAGGTAATGACTGGAAAGCTCGGCGAACGTTTTGCCTTCGAGACTTCTCGGAATCTTTCGCTCCCACAGCGCAGCAGCGTTGTCGAGCGACGTCAGCTTGCGCATCATATCCGGGATTCCGGGCGCAAGCGTTGCAGCGGTAAGCAGATAGCCCGAATGCTCGCCGACAACGATGATTTCATCCGCTCTTGCGCGTTTCAGGTGCGTTACGTTGCCCTGATCGATAACTTCGACGCAAACACGCATTTTGCTGTTCAATCCTTTAATTGCAAGTGTTGCAAGGATGGCGCGGTCATCGCTTTTCGTGTCGGATCGGTTGCTGCAGTCGGCGAGAATGATCGCATATTTGGCATGAGAGACGTTTGCCCGCCTAAGGACGCTTTCTACAGAGAAGTCGCCATGCACGAATTTGAAATTGAGATCTTCATAGCGATACAGGAGCTCGCTTACGTCGTCCTCGGCAATCTCGGCGATGAGAATGATGGGAACAGCCACTTCGTGCTTCAGCCTCCGCAAACCTGTCAGGATTGCTTCGCCGTTGGGATTCCATCCGCATATCACTAGGTGGTCCAAGAATTTAACCTCTTCCAAGCCTTTTCCCTCCTTGATTCTTCTTGTGACGAACGCGGATGTTATTGTCGCAGCATAAAGCGGCATAACAACCAGAATGAAAACGAGTATGAGGCTGAGCGCAATGATTCGTCCGCCGTATGTTATGGGATACGTATCACCATATCCCACCGTCGCAGCCGTTACCACCGACCACCATATTGCGTCCCATACACTGCTGAATTGTTCGCGATTTTGATTGTACTCAAAGACGAACGTGGCGATAGCGGCTGATGTCAGTATCAAAACGATGATTGAGATAAACCGGAGCAGCCCCTCGTGTCTCGCAATCTCATAGATGTTGCGAGCCGATTCGGAGAGCGAGTACCAGAATCTGCGCCAGGATTGTACCATCGGCTGGTAGTTTACGTTTCAAAGGGCACAAAAGTCAATTATGCCGATGCACCTTGGATAGTACGAGCGAGTTATATGCGGATCGACGGAACGAAAACCGGATTTTGCAGTGTTTCGGCGTGATGAAATTGCCTGGCTGTCCCTGATGGGGTAGAATAACCCGTTATGCGAATTGTTTCTTTGTTATTGCCGGTTATTGCTTTGTCAGTGCTTGCAGGCTGCAATGGCGGGGGCAGCCAGGCTCCCGATCAGGACGCCGGAAGCGGTGTCGTGTCTATAAGGGACATTATTCTCGATCCTGCAAGTCCGGGTAGCACCGCGCTTGTGGAGCTGACGATTGACGCCGTTGCAACCGTAACGCCTGTAAGTCAGCGCACGAAGCTCTACGCTGCAAGCGGGGGCACGCTTTACGAAGAGCAGCCCGATTTTTCGCTTGTGATGCGGGGCTCTGCTCAGACGAACGAGCCAAGCACGATTTCAACGAAGAGCAATCGTATCTACTGGATAACGCCTGCATCCGGCGGTAAGGTGACGCTTAGCATCACCATCAGCGGCGTGAACTTCAACAAGGAAGTAGTAATTGGCAATTCCCTCGCGACGCTGAGCGTTGGACAGGATGACAGTGGGCGCAAGGTCGTTACAGTAACCGCCTCGAACGTGGAAGACCTTTTTCAGGCTGCGTTCAGAGTCAATTACAAGACGAGCAAGTATACGGTCGTGTCGGTAGAGCAGGGCGATTTCCTGGGCAGTGACGCGCTGTTCATCGGTGAGAAATCCAAAACCCCTGCGGGCGTTGTCGCGGTTTCATTGTCTCGCAAGAGAGGGCAGAGCGGCGTCAGCGGAAGCGGAGTACTCGCCCGCGTCATCTTCGCGGAAAAGGAAGCATCCGCGGTGAAGGAACCTTCCGTGTCCGCTGCATTTTCGCTCGAATATATCACGCTTCTCGACTCCAGCGGAATACCGCTGGGAAGCGGATAGACTGCGGGAAGCATGTGCGCTGGTGAATGAATACCTCCCGATACGAAGGGCTATCCACGCGCCAGAAAGAATATGCCTACAATGAGCGTAATCAGGCTGACAGGTAGTCCCGTTTTGAGGAACTCGACGTAACCGATTCTGAGGCTTTTCCCCTCTAAGATTTCAACCACCATCAGATTTGAAAGAGAGCCGAAGAGCGTGAAGTTCCCTGCAAACGAAGTTGCGAGAGCCACGGCAAACCAGAGGATGTCGGGTTGCTCGATATTTGCGACGATGGGGGATATGAGCGCCGCACTCGGGATGTTCGAGAAGAGAGATGTGAGCGCGGTCAAAAGGCCGACGACACCTGCAACCTGGGCTGTTGTGTTGTGTTCGAGTGCGGGCAGAATTGTGCTCGTTGCCCAACCTGCCAAGCCGGTGTAGGCAACCCCTCCGACGATAACAAATAATGCGCCCACGAAAATTATGAGCGGCCAGTTCATGGCCGACAGAACGTCCTTTGGAGGTTGAGGGTTAATAGCAAGGAGAATTGCCGCACCTGTCATCGCAGCGAGAGGCATCGGCGCGCCCAAGATAAGAGCGATGACGACAGCGATCGATACAATTAGAGCACTCATGCCCGTGAAATTAAGATGGTACGATGAAACAACGTGTATCGTGTGTCCAAACGAGCGTCCGGCGAAACTACGGCGATAGTGTAAGATCAGCCACAGTCCGGCGAGAACGACGCCGATTGCGGAGATTACCGCCATTTTAGATGTGTATTCCCAGAAGCCCATTCCGGATATGGAAACGACGAGCATCGTCTGCGGGCTTCCGATGGCGGTTGCAGCACCCCCCAGGTTCGTTCCGAGAATCAGGGCGATCAGGTAAGGACCCGATGATTCGCCGACGCGCCTGCACGTTGTAATAACGAGCGGTGTGAGGAGAAGCGCGGCAGTGAGGTTGAGTGAAACCGCGGACACGATCGCGCCCGCGATAAGAAAGAACATGAGCAGTTTAATGGGTGTATTCGCAAGTCTGAGCGCTTTTTCAGCGAAGAATCCTATCGTATTGCCGGCCTGGAGATAGACAGAGATTATGAGCATGCCCGTGAGGAAAAAAAGCAGATCGAACGGGATGCCCAGTAAGGCCTGGTCTACAGGCAATACGCCCGATGCAACCATCATTATCGCGCCTAAAAGCGCGCCCGCGGGGCTGCGCACGCGCACGCGCGGAAGTCGCTGAAGCGCTATCAGCAAGTAAGTCAGCCCGAGTATTGATGCTGCAAGCGGCATCGCCCAAGTCTAGCACAGTGGAACTCATGCGCTGTCCATTGTTTGATAAGTCATTCCATCCATAGAGCGCAACCATAACCAACCTGTAGAGCGGCCAGTCCTGGCCGCGCCTGTTTAGATCCGTCACGAAGCGCCCACGACTGGGCGTTGTACAGGAGGGAAGTGTTGCGCAGGATTAAGGCGGCAATCCGCGCCATCCTTCGCTTCTCCAACGTTATTTTCCGCGATCATGCATCCACCCTCCACTTTCCCAATTACCCTCCCCATTCTTTTCACCCGCGTCTGCCACATCCGTCGCTTGTGAAATTTTTCACTGCTAGTGATGTGTGGTGCTCCGATTCTTATGGCATCAGGTCTCGGGACGTTGAAGATGCTTGGGGGGCAGCGCGATTCGGCGCGTGCAGGTTTCCTACGCTTTCTTTCCGAGGAGCTTCAGAACCCACAGGTAAATCCACCAGACGAGGTAGAGGATGCTTCCGTTTATCATTCCGAGAATCGCGCCGATGAGCGTACGAACGAGGCTGATTGCAATAGGCGTATGAAGGTGGCAGAACGTGTTGACCACGCTTGTAAGCGCGACGGCGCCGAGCAGAAGAAGGACAATCGAGGGCGGCTTCCTGCGGAAGAAATAAGCGAGGAAGAAGAACAGCGCGGGAAGACCGAATATTTCCTTTGTGCGCGGCCTGACACTCAATAGATCTTCGAGCCGAGCGCGGAATATCAGCTCCATCTGGGCAACGCCTATCGGCGCCTCGTTGCCGCTACGAAGGAGGATCAACGCGAGCGCCGCGATTCCGAGGAACACGACCATCATATCAACGAACTCGATTTTGCGATCGAGAAGTGCGTTGAGCCGCTCGATCCAGCCAGGGACGGGCTTCGCCGCGCCCATCATGAATGTTCTGATGTTCCAGAAGTAGATTGCGATAAGAAGAACAGGTGCTGCAAGCGACAGCATAACGCCCTTGAAGACGTACGTTTTTACGAATGCCTCGCCGGAGTTGATGAGGGCGAAGATGTATATTCCGCCAAGTAAAGTGATCAGCACCGCTGTAAGAAACGCTGCGAGAACGCGCGCGTATTGCGCGGGCGCCGCGGATTTTCCGCGCGCGACGAGTGCGACTGCAATCGCGATGGCGGCCAAAGGTGCGAGGATCGCGCAGGCAAGTGCCCAGCCAGCGTACAGGACGCGCGATGAAAGAAGGAAAAGTCCGATGCTTCCAAGCACAGCCGCGATCCAGAATGCAGGCTCAATCCATATCGGCGGCTGAAAGATCAATCTGATGACAAGCGCAGTGAAAGCTATGATCCCGAGCACGACGAGGATTTTCAAGAAATGATGCTCGGTAAATATGGGCGGCGAAGGTTCGCGCGCGATATGGAATCCGTTCGATTCGATGGCGTTCTTCAGCTCACCGAAGTACCGAAGATTGAATTCAAGTGCGCCGAGCGATTTCGTGCCCGTTTCGTCCGACTCGAAAAGCCCTGTGAAGAACGGTCGAACGTATATCAGCCGCACGTTCCTTTCCTTCAACGCGCGTACAAACCGCGCGCGCGCGACCGGCACCGACTGCTTGATCATTTCCTCCGCGCTTATGCTGTGCGTGATGACGATGTCGGGCGAAAGGAGTCCTGCGAGGGCGGATGCGCCGTCCTGGATTTCGAACTCGATCCAGCCCCAATACAGGTTGCGCTTTGCGATCTCGTCGGCGGTTACACCGATATTTCCCGGATAGCCGGGAACGGCATCGCCCTCGAAAAGAACGATCCGCACATCGGGGGGTGCGCCGGGCATAACCGTAACTGAAACATCCCGGTCGAGATCCGCGAACACCGCGCGCA
>JAGGVC010000018.1 GCA_021158185.1 bacterium
AACCTGAATCCGATCGATGCGCTCAGGTATGAATAATTATGCAACGCTCGTATGACGGGCAGACGTGCGAGACTGAGCAGATGAATCGAATTGTTCAGCCTATCTGTGGATCGTTTCAAACACGGGATCGATTCCCGCCGCGCTAAACTCATAAAGGAAACAGCCTTCGTCATTTCCGCTGCATAGTCCTTTAGAGGGAGACCTCAAGTTTGTTTATGGAACTCAGTTCGGTGAGTGATTCGACAAATTCCTTGATTTCATCACGCACTCTGCGGTATTGATCCAGACCATCCGTGCCTGCTTCGTAATCGATCGGAATCATTTGGGGATCATCAAATCTGTGGTGAATCATACTTGAATCCGCGTGAAACTTCGGGCATTGTGATTTTGCATAATTGCTTAACGTAACGATCAGATCGAGGCTTCTTTCGGCGTAATCGTTCACATGTTCGGATACATGCTTACTGATGTCAACACCGACTTCCGACATCGCTTTGACTGCCTTTTGGTCAACGCCGGATGGAAGTACTCCTGCAGAATACACCTCAATGGCATTACCGTAAAGCTTGCGTGCCCAGCCTTCGGCCATCTGACTCCTGCACGCGTTCCCCGTGCAGACGAACAGCACTTTCATTTTCATTCGAGAATTCGAAGCTGAAATGCGTGACTCGGAATTCATAACATATCATTCTAACACGCTTGTCAATATTATGCAAGAATTGCATAAAAGTAATACCGGCTACCGAAATCTTCTAGCTGAAGAGCAGGTAGAAGCCTGCCAGTGCGAAAATCGCGCCGCTTACGCGCCTGAGGATGTGGTTTACGCACTCGATTCGTGTATCTCCGACGATTCGGTTTACGATCTCCATACTCAGAACCAGTCCTCGCTTTCGGCGAGTTTCGTCGTGATGATCGTCATCAGCTTCTCGACCGAAGGCAGATTACCCGCCAAAACGACCTTGCCGTCAATGCTCAGAGCCGGAGTCAGCATTACGCCCGCGTCCGCGATTTGCGAAATGTCTGTGACTTTTTCGATCTCGGCCTGGAGCGCAAGTTTCATCATTGCGAGCTTCACGCGGTTTTCAAGCTCGCGACATTTTTGACATCCCGTACCGAACACTTGAAGTTTCATTTTGCTCTCCTGTTCTCACGAAAAAACTATGCAATCGCGCCGAAAATCATGCCTGCCGCTGTCGCCATCACGATGACGAGAGCAGCGAATGTGAATGTTTTCTTTGCACCCAGGTACGAATAAATCACGAGAAGGTTGGGCAGGCTTACCGCAGGCCCCGCAAGAAGAAGCGCAAGCGCCGGCCCCTTGCCCATCCCGCTCCCGATGAGCCCTTCGAGAATCGGGATTTCGGTAAGCGTTGCGAAGTACATCAACGCGCCCGCGACTGAGGCGAACAGATTCGCGCCGAGGCCGTTCCCGCCGACCAGGGATGAAATCCACGCTGAAGGAATCAGCCCCTCGCTGCCCGGCCTTCCGAGCAAAAGCCCTGCGACAAGGACACCGACGAAGAGCAACGGCAGGATCTGCTTTGCAAATTCCCAGGTCGATTCGGCCCAGTATCGAAGCTCACTCTTCGAAAACCAGCGTAAAATCATAACTGCGAGTCCAACGAGCGAGATAGCGGTGATGTACCACTTGATCGAATATATGAGATAGAAGATCCCGCCGGTTCCGGGGTTCGCCCAGTTTGCGAATACGAGCACGGCCACCATCGAGAAGAAATAGAGTGCGTCCTGCCAGAGCTTCCTTTCGCAGTCGCCTGAGTCCAATTGTGGAACGGACGCTGCACTTTCCCTCGCTTTCTCTTCCCTACTGAAGATCATTGCCATTATCACGCCGATAACGATCGCGAAAACTACCGCGCCCACCGCGCGCGCGACTCCAAGCTGCCAGCCGAGCACGCGCGCTGTGAGAATTATTGCGAGGATGTTGATGGCCGGGCCGCTGTACAGAAATGCCGTGGCAGGGCCCAAGCCCGCGCCGCGCTTGTAGATGCCTGCAAACAGCGGAAGTACGGTGCACGAGCACACCGCGAGGATCGCGCCGGAAACGGATGCGACGCCGTACGCGGTAATCCTGTTTGCGGTAGGCCCCAGGTATTTCAGAACCGCGGCCTTGTTTATGAACACGCTTACCGCGCCCGCGATGAAAAACGCGGGTACGAGGCATAAAAGCACGTGCTCGCGCGCGTACCATTTGAGAAGCGCAAGCGATTCGATGACCGACGATTCAAATCTCGCCGCTTCGATCGGCAGGAAGTACGCCGCAAGAAAGAACGCGACGATAATGGAAAACGTTTTCCACTCGGACTTCGCGTTCATTCGCCCGTGCCGCATCGGAGAGCGCGCATCTGCTCGTCCGCGTTTGCCTGGAGCACCGCCTCGACACAGCCGAAAAAGTTGAGAACGCACGGCACGCGCAGGCTGTAATTGACCGTAAGCCCGCGCTTCTCGTCCGATACGATACCCGCGCTTTTGAGAACGGAAAGGTGCTTCGAAACCGTGGACGTATCCGCGCCGATTGCTTCGGTAAGCTCGCCCACGCAATGCTCTCGCTCGGAAAGCCTGTCGACGATAAAAAGCCGCGTCGGATGTGCGAGCGCCTTCAATACACGCGCCCGTGCATCGTACCGCTCCGCAACATCGCCGAATTTCATGCTCACGTTACTCATGACATCCCTTCCTCATTCCTGATCTAAGCTTCCGCCCAGGGCATCATCACAGCCAACTCCGCATTGCGATCATCGCATCTCCGCAGGAATCATCCTGCAGCAACCAGAAAATCGCAGATAATGATGCTCGCCAAACATGCTTGTTGGCTATTTGGCATTATAGCCAATTACTTGCCGATAATCAACGTATGGAGGGAAAAACGAGCGAAAAAGGTCACTAAGATCTTAAATGTGGCAGCCGCCGCAAGAGGAGATGGCCATAATTGTGACAGCCGCCGCAAGAGGAAATGGCCATAATTGTGAAAGCCGCCGCAAGGGAAAAATTATAATTTGCGAAATCGCAACGGGGGGAATTGATAATCTTTGTTAGCCGCGCAAAAGGAGAAGGAAAATATTGCGTTAGCCAACGCAGCGCCAAGAATTTCATATCCTGTACAGCGTCCAGTATTCACATAACCTGTACAGCGCCCAGTCCTGGGCGCGTATTTGCTATCAAAAAAGAGAGCGGCCATTCCTGGCCGCAGATGCGACCTCGAAAATGGGCTCTCTTTTTCCTGTAATCTTACAAATCTAACCCGGACTGCGGGCCTGCAAATTCAACCCGGACAGGCAGCGTCTCGGTGGCTGAGAGCGAATGCGAGCATCTCATATCTTACTTGGACTGCGAGCATTCATTAGAACCCGGACTGCCACCGTCCCGATGCCCGCGAGTGGATACGAGCATCGGCACTCTCCGTCGTGGAGCCGAGGATTTAAGCCTCGGAATGCGGATACGGTAACCCTCACCCACAGGAGTAATATACAAGGGGCTTCTGGCAGAAGCCCGTCTTGGAAAATTTCGGAATGCTCGTCTTCGCGTGTAG
>JAGGVC010000095.1 GCA_021158185.1 bacterium
GCCTGGCGAAAGGAGATCGACGCAATTTCAGCCGCAAGTGCAGGTTTGACACTCACGCAAATCAGACATGTGCTTGCCGAGATAGACAGTGGGGTTCTTGCGGATTCCCAAAGAAACCTGAAGGAAGTTGAGAGGGATAAAGCGTTATCCGGTGATGTTGAAAAGACATCCAGCAAACCGGAAACCAGTCCAGTATCAAGTTGGTGGACTGTTTTGATGGAGAGGAAGCGTACGATGATCGAGCGCGAGTGCGGCGGGATGCTCGAATTCGTCGGAAGCAGGAGCACGACGCTCGATCTTGTTGCGGTTCACAATCTTGCAGTCAATGAACTTCGCTCGGATGCTGCGCTTTTCCGGTCGGGGATGGTGGATGCAGTGCCAAGCGGCTACTTGATCTGTGGACCGAGCGGTTCCGGGAAGTCATTCATGGTTCGCTGCTTTGCGGGTGAAGCAGGGGTGCCCTGTGTGGAGCTGAGGAATTTCAGGGAGAAGTGGGTCGGAACAACCGAGGCGAACCTCGAAAAACTGCTAGGCGTGCTGAGCGCGCTTGCGCCGGTAGTGGTGATAGTGGATGAAGCGGATGCAGCTCTTGGCGATCGCGGCGCGGGCGAGGGAGACAGCGGGCTTTCAGGACGGGTATTTTCGCGGCTCATAAGCTTCATGGGTGATTCGAAGAATCGCGGGCGCGTCGTATGGGTTCTAGTCACCAACCGTCCCGATCTGCTTTCGATTGATCTGAAGAGGCAGGGCAGGGCGGAGAAGCATATTCCCCTGTTCCCGCCTCAAACGAAGGATGACTACGAGGATTTGTTCTCGACGTTCTTGAAAAAACACTTGCACAAGACGGATTTCAAGAAGCTCGGTGATGTATGCGATGCTTCAGCGCTGACGCTCAGCGGGAGCGACCTTGAGAGCGTACTCTTCAGAGCATACGCTCTTTCGAGATCAAGGGGTTCTGGCGTTATCTCTGCTGAAGAAATGAAAAATGCGCTCGAAGATTTTATGAGCCCCGAATATCCCGACGAGATTGAGTACCAGACTCTACTCGGAGTTGCGGAGTCGACGAGCAGATCGCTGATCCCCGACAAATGGCGTATCAAGCGCGACGAGCTTGCTGTCAGGCTTGCCGAGCTTCGAATAAGACTGCCGCGCGGGTAATCCAGTTGATACCTGTGGATAGAAGCAGCAACATTCCATAACCGACAGGAACACTGCCGCCGTGAAATCCTTTCCGAGCAGGAACTAGGCGTAGATGAGCCTGATTCCGTCAGAAAAACCTCTGATGTCTGCTAGATTTCGATTCCGGCAAAGATGCCAAACCAGTAATTGTCGGGATCGGCAACCAGGTCGCGAATGTCGTCATCGATAATGAACGAGCACCCTGCCATCGGTTTGATGTAGAATCCTTTCATTGCAAAGGTGCGCGAGATCTCAAGCGAAAAATCGTTGAATCCGGGGCCAATCGATGAGTCACCGGCGCCGAAGTAGTAATCGTTGTATTCGCTTGTGCCGTATCCCAGATGAGCATCCCAGTCCATTCCTGTAACGTCGTTCGTACCTCCGACCGTACCGCCGAACCCGAGATCGAAGTACATTCCCTCAGCATCCTGTACGTCGTAGTAGACTGTGAGTGAGGGAGTGAAGGGAAAATCTATGAAGGCTGCTCCTGCAAAAACCTCGGTTGTTTCGTCCGCATCGATAGCTGGGAACATATAGTAAGTAGCACCTGCCGTTACATCTACAAGCGGGAAAGAATGATCGTAGCTTAACGTGAAATCAACTTCGCTGAATTCCCACCCAGCTTCGTTGGCATCATCCATATCCATATTGCCCCAGATATCGAACGTGAACGGACCTGTTCCGATCCAGAAATCAGGCTGGAAGCAAATTCCGTCCGTTGACAGAATGCCTCGAAATACATACTTGCTAACGAAGCCGCCCTCGAATCCCCATGTGAACGCAGATTCGTCATCCTCGGAATATGCGAACGCCGATGCACTGCACACAACAAACAACAAAACAACAAGAATTACCAGCTTGAAAAGCTTCAACCTCATACGAATCCTCCTAGTAAGGTTCGTGTATTCTATCAAAGCGAAGTCGATGTTTGAAGCTTGGAGAGCTCAAACGCGTTTTATCCGCGCCCAAATATCGGGGTGAGAAGGGAATTACAACATTGGTTTGACTGTTCCGGCAGGTCAGGATCGACATCCGCGCAAAAAAAACCGGCCGCTAAGCCGGTATAAATGCCCTGGCAACTACCTACTCTCCCAGGGGGTTGCCCCCCAAGTACCATCGGCGCAACGAAGCTTAACTTCTGGGTTCGGGATGGGACCAGGTGTTTCCTCCGCGCCATCGATACCAGAACGTATGATTTATACCAGCATAATCAGGAATTGTCAACACCGAGTTTTCGGTTTTGAATAAATGGAGCGTTCCCGAATGTGGTTTTTGTACGCGTGCCTGCCGAAGCATTCGAAATCCCGCTCTGGAGACCCGCGTGAAGCGGCGCGTGTGAAATAAAGGCATTGCGAAAAACATGGACAGCGCACATCGGTGCGCCAAGCCCCTCTCTCAAGTCTTGCCCCATATCGTAGCATATGTACTTTAACCTGATCAGCAGGAAAGTTCCGATCCGAAAGCGATTCGTTGTTTGTAGCCCGATATAGGTATTAGTCTTTGATTTGACACGCCATCGGACGGTTGCTATAATCGGTTTCCAAAAAGATATGGAGGAATTAGGAATGACTACAATTAGAGGATGTTGTCTGGTAGAAGTTTCAGCGCCGGGCATACACAGCGGTATGAGCACAATAATCTTTCCTATAACAAGATCATGCCAAGAGATCGTGGATAATCTCGTCAACTCTCATCTTTGCACTTATGAAGAGGGTTGTGTTACCCCCAAACCATTTGGTTACTTTTCTCGGTACAGCCACGGCATCGCCTGGAGGTTCAACTGTTACGATAACTAGAAGGCTTGAACCAAGATACGGTGACAGCTGCCCTCCTGGACAGACCGTTGTAGACTGCGGTGAAGAGGCCCCCGGTAATCCAGCGCGCGAGACTATTATAGGCAATGGAATTGGCTCGGTAGATTCGGTGCAAATCGCCCCTGGTTCGGAAGACGAGTTTCTGGACTGCCTTATTTGCCTGAGGTGCTTAGCTATGCCGATTGCGGAAGTCGAAGAGTCCTTCCTGGAGAATCTTAAGCAGAAACTCGAAGAAGATCTGAGTGGAGGAGGACAGCATAAAAGCGAGTCTGGAACACTGGTAGGTGAGTGCATATGCTAAAGCTCACACGTAATTTCAGTCGTTTCGGCAGTATTTGGGGTTTTGCCGCACTTCTCACTTTGTCTCTCTTAACGACAGCTCCATCGCCTGTTTCAGCCATGACTCCAGACGAGGCACCTGTTTCAGAAAAGCGGTTAGAACGGCTTATGATTCCCAATCCTCCTGAATATCCCGAAGATGCGCGCTGGGAGGACAATAAATGGTTTGAGGATATGAGCAATAAGAATATGTACTGGATTTGGCTGCTTTCGACTGTGGCCTGCCTGTCCGACTGTTACTTTGACTATGTGCCTGTCTCGGTAGAAGATATGGTCGATAAGGGATTGACCCCTTATGCGCCGCAAAAATGGGATACGGATCGAATAGACTTTCTAAACAGGTTTTTTGTTGAGCAAGGTTACAGTGATTATCAAACTAATCGTTACTGGCTCGATAACGAACCATCCCTAAGCGAGCTTAGGAACAGTGTGACAAAAACCAGACTGAATGACGCAGGCCCGCAGACCATTCTCGAATATCGGCTGCAGGTGCTTGCCCGAATGCCGAAATCGCACGGAACGAAGGACGCGCTGAACGACAAGGCGATCTTCTTCAGGTACGGCGACTTTCCTCATTTCCCCTACTCAGTTACACACACGGTTTACTCTGATGCAAGCGGCTTAAGCGGGCGCAGAGTGAAGGAATTCTGGACAAATCCCTACACCGGAGACAAGGCTAAGTTTGGCGTCATTCCGGAAATCGAAGTGAAAAAGGGCGATATTCTGATTATGCCCGCAACGGAGTACATTCGGACTCGCAGGCCTGAGTTGATTGACGACATTTCGGAATATTACTACCTCTATGTGTTGATATGGTTGACGGACGAGTAGCGAAAATCGGGTGGATACAAAGCGAGAGCAAGGGATCATGAAGCGCAAGGCTTGAGTATTTTATCCGAGCTTGCGGGACTCCTTTGACTTTGTGGTTATTTCGTTTGTCGTTTTTCAAGAAGCAAATGAGTATTTCTCTCGGGCCGCCCATCTCCCGGTTTACGCGGGTTTCGAAACGGGTAATATGAATCTGGCATAGGGGATTTGCCGATGGGAGCAATGAGGGTTAGAGAGTGCCAAATGTCTTGGACACTCGAATCCCGATTCTCTCCTTAGCGTCCCCAAATCGGGTAGGGTTGATTGCTATGATTGACACAAAACTTTTTCGGAATCATGTAATTGATATCAAGTTGCCTGTGGCAGACGAGTATGCCTCGGTGCTAAGGCTTTTCATCGCAGGCATCGGAAATCTGTGGGGGCTAACGCTTGATGAAATTGAGGATTTGAAGCTCACAGCGAGCGAAGCATTTCTCGACATCGTCAGCCGTTCGGCAGAGAGCGGAGAACATGTGAGTGTGCGGTGGCGGGTGGATGCCGACCGAGCGGTAGTTACCCTGACGGATCCAAGCAGAACAATAAGAAAGCTCGCGCAGAGTCCTGTGCTTATGCTCCTTGCCGAGAAGGGCGGGGATGTAAGCGTTGTTGACGTTCCCGAGGAAAACCGTATCGAACTTGGCTTCAGGATTCACGCAAATTATTCTGAGAATGGATTGGATAACTAAGGAACAGTCTGCTTAACAAGTATTCTTGCGGGGCCGGGGATAAGGCCCCGCTTTCATTTTCAGATGCTCCTGTGAATAGTTGCGTGATTAAGGGTTGCAGGTTAAGGGAATGTAGCACTTTCTTTCAGCCGAACGTCTCACGAGTATTTAACCCGATCTTGTATTTGTCTCCGATTCATCTTTCGCTCTGATAGAATTGGCCTTTAATTCGATTTAGGGGTTGTTAACTGCTGAATGGCTGAGGACAAGAGCAGTCTGAAGAAGGAAGAGCTCAGGCTGTTTGCCGAATACAAGAAAAACCCATCTCCCAAGATGGAAGAGCTTCTTATGAAGCGATTTGAGAAGCTCGTATACAGCATCATGAAAGATTTCGGCTCAAGTCCCGCCGATATCGAAGACATACGCCAGGTGGGGATGACTGGGCTTCTCCTTGCGATTCGACGCTATGACCCGGCAAGCAATTACCGGTTTTCAACATTTGCGTGGCCCACGATTCGCGGCGAAATCCAGCGTTTTTTCCGCGACAAGCGATGGATGGTAAAAGTACCGAGAAGGCTCAAGGAAATAAGCCAGAAAGTTTTTTCTGCACAAGCCCTCATCGCAGCCAAAATAGGTCAGGAACCGACGGCCAAGGAAATTTCGGAGGAAACCGGATTAACCGAGGAAGTGGTTCTGGAGGCGATGGAGCTCGGCAGTGCTTACAGCCCGAAGGCGTTTTTCGACAACATCGACGACGATGATTACGGCCATTACGTAACGAGTTCTCAAGTTGTTGATTCGAGCGCGGATGACGTGCAGCAAAGCGTGTTCTGGGAGGCGATGTTCCGTCATCTCAAGAAGGTAGAGGCCGAAGTGCTCCGGCTGAGGTTTTTCGAAGGAATGACCCAGAAGGAAGTAGCCGAGATTCTTGAAACAAGCCAGATGTGTATATCTCGCATCCAGCGCATAGCGCTTGCGAAGCTTCGGGAGATGGCGGAACAAGGCGAAATTGACCTGTTGTGACCGAAGCGGATCCTTCGCGAATGCGGATTCTGCGCGTGGAAATGAGGTGTAAATGCGGGAAATGAACTTTCCGCTGGATAATTTAATCTGATATACTGTGGCTGTGGAAGAGAGTAAAGACGGTGCAAGGAAGGCCAAGCCGCTGGGCGATGCCGGATTTACGCGCAAAATCGTCGTAACTGTTCTTATTATCCTGTTTTTCGCTTTCGTCTACTTCATCAGGCACGTTTTTATTTATCTTACCTTTTCCGCTCTTCTCGCGTACCTTGTTGCGAGACCCGTGGATTTCTTCCAGGCCAGGCTTCGGATGCCGAGAACCGCGTCCGTGCTCCTCTCCCTTTTTATTCTACTCATCTTTCTTGTGGCGATGGGATTTATCGTAATCCCGCCGATCGTTGAAGAATTCAACATGCTGATTCGCAATATGCCGGATGTCCTGAGTAAGCTCGAAACCTACTTAAACGAAAAAATCGCGCAGTTCGGAACTGGAGAGCGGATCTTCACCGTCAAGAGCTGGCTCGATAACATATTCGACACGCTGCAGGAAAACCTGCCTGAGATCGCCGGCTCCGTCGTCAACACGGGCATGGGCGTCGTTTCCACGGTCACTGGTGCGCTCTTTGGAAGCGTTATCGTGCCCATTATGAGTTACTACCTGGTCAAGGACTCGGCGAAGTTCCGCAGAAGCTTCGAAATGATCATTCCTGCACGGCACCGTCCGGTCTTTTCAAACGCGATCGAAAGGATCAATACATCGCTCGGCGGCTACATCCGGGGTCAGCTAACGCTCTGCCTTATCATCGGCATCTTCTCCACGCTGGGGCTTCTCATTCTCGGCGTCAAGTACGCGTTTGTCCTTGGTCTCCTCGCGGGCTTAACCGAGCTTATCCCGATGGTGGGGCCGATCCTGGGGGCAATTCCTGCTGTCATCATTGCATTCTCGATGGATCCGATTCTCGCGCTCAAGGTGATAATTCTCTACATACTGATCCAGGCTGCGGAGAACTACTTCCTCGTGCCGCGCGTGATGGGCAGTTCGATGAACATGCATCCTATAACCGTGGTTATCGCGATGATGATCGGAGCGCGCGTAATGGGGATCGTCGGAATGTTCCTTGCCCTTCCGGTGGCCGCGGTCGTCAAGATAATAATTCAGCTCTACCTCGAATCGAGACGACAATCAAACGGCGAAAACGAAAAAGCGCCTGCTGCAGTACCTTGATAATGGGCTAGGAATCGCGCAAACTTTCTGCTCATAATCACGCATTTGCAGCTCAGCCAACAAGGAATGGCGCTAGGATTGCTACCGTGCATAGCCTTCCCGCGTTCGAGCTTTCAATGATGCTTTGCTGCTGGGGCCGTCTCCCCTTGCGACAGCAACCGAGACATTCTCTCCCGCAGCCCCTGCTATTTCTGCTACTTCAGAGTGCGTGAATCCCGGACACAGCAGAACGGAATCTATCATTTCCTGCTTGACCATTTCGACGCAGATGTCAATCGCTTCCTGCTGATTTCTTACGACAACCGACAGAAGCCTGTACATCCCTGTGTCAACTTCACTCCGATGCTTGTTCTTGTCGGCATCCGGCGCGTGGGCAATGAATAGGACGCTGAAAGCCATATCGATCTCCTTTGGCTACATAAATCGATCCATAATACCGTAACCTTGAGAGGTTGAATTGAAGAATGTCTTTCCTGCCTGCAGGCAGCGATGGAACTTGCCAGAGGAAGAAAGATTGTGCAATCATCGCATGCGGACAAGTTCCGTTGAGCAGCTTTTCGAGGAGTAATCGATGAACGAAAACGGATTTTACGTGAACGAATCGAACCTGGCCGAAGCATGCGAACGCTGGCTCAGCGCTATTGAGCCTTTCAATCAGCACAAGATGGATATCGCGGTCGAAAACGCTGCACTTCTTGTTGTAGATATGCAGAAGTTCTTTCTCGATCCCGCATCGCCTACGTTCACCTGCGGGGGGCGCGCTGTTACGCCAGGAATCGCTCGTTTGATCGACAGCTTTCGCACCGCGGGCAGGCCCGTGATTTACACCTGCCACGTGCATCATCCCGACGGAATCGATGCCGGGATAATGGCAGACTGGTGGGAAGGTATGTGCATCGAAGGCTCGCCGGAAAGCGAGGTGGCAGACGAGCTTGCGCCGCTGCCTGGCGAGAAGATAATCTTCAAGCACAGGTACTCCGCTTTCTACAATACAGACCTGGATACCGTGCTGCGCTGCCTTGGCGTGAGGGACATTGTGGTCTGCGGAATAATGACGAACCTGTGCTGCGAGTCAACCGTCCGGGACGCATACTTCCGCGACTACCGGGTGTTCTTCCCTGCAGACGGAACCGGCTCGATAAACGAGGAGATGCACATGGCAAGCCTGCTGAACCTGTCCTTCGGGTTCGCCTTCGTCACGCGAGTCGAAGACATAATCGCGCAGATGTGAGCGCAATTGAAGTCTAGGGACTGCCAGAACGTGCTAAAGGCTATTTGATTTCCGCGCCGGGTTTTACAGGTCGTTCCACTGTAAGTATGCTGAATCCGCCCTCGCCGTCCTGCGCTGCAAGAAGCATCCCCTTGCTTTCAACGCCCCTCATCTTGCGGGGCTTTAGATTTGCAACGACGATCAAGGTTTTGCCGATAAGCTCTTCAGGCTTGTACCATTCGGCGATACCTGCGACGATTTCCCGGCCTTCATCGGTTCCGTCATCGAGCTTGACATGAATAAGCCTGTCCGTTCCCGCAACGCGCTCGGCGGATTTCACCAAAGCGGTCGTGAGCTCTACTTTCTGAAAATCATCGAATTCAATCATATCAACAACTCCTTCGGGCATCTCAATCTTCTTTGAAACATCGGGCGCGAAAATCTCAGCACCTGCGGCCTTTGTAGATTCCTTGAGCTGCGCCTCGGCTTCGACTGCCTTCTTCTTTTCAACGCGAGGAAATACGGGTTTACCCATTTCAACGCGCGTGTTTGCTGGATAAGGCTTTGCAAGCTCTCCCCATCCAAGCGCTGCAAGCTCCCCTTTAAGCCCGATCGCATTCCACATCTTTTGCGCAGCGCCGGGTGTTACAGGGCTTATCAAGAAGAGAATCGATTTGAGCACTTCATATAGACACGCGAACACTGTTGCCACTTCGTCGCGCCGCTCAGGCTTTCTCTTGAGCGTCCACGGCTGCTTTTCGTCGAAGTACTTGTTTGCAGCGCGCACAAGCTCCCAGATCAACTTCAGCGCATCGTTAAGCCTGTATTCCTCGTACGCAGTCTTTGCATCGGCGATAACGCGCTCACGCACTGAAAGAAGCTGCTCATCGCACTCGTCACGCTCTACCGAAGCCGGTACAACGCCTTCGAAAAGCTGATGCGACAGGCTGATCGTGCGGTGTACGAGGTTTCCTAGGTCATTGCCGAGATCGTAGTTGTAGCGGTCGATAAGCAGATCGAGCGTGAAGTTGCCGTCGAGTCCGAGCGGAACCTCGCGGGCGAAGAAATAACGAAGCCCGTCCGCGCCAACTATATCGCAGGCTTCCTGCGGGCTTACAACGTTCCCGAGCGACTTACTCATCTTGTCGCCACCGAAGTTCCAATAGCCGTGGACGATCATCTGCTTGACCGGCGGAAGCCCGAAGCTCAAAAGCAATGCGGGAAAGATCACGGCATGGAACCATGGAATATCCTTGGCCATTATGTTCAGATCGCACGGCCAGTAATTCCCGCTGAAGTTGCCTTGTCCCGGGATGTCGTCTTTGCCAAGCGCCCAGAGCCTTTCGGACGGTAAGTCGAGTCCGCCTGCGTCGAGATAACCGTCTATGTCGAATCCGCTACCCGTGAGATAGGTCAGAAGCGCATCCACCCAAACGTAGAACACATGTTCGGCATCCCAGGGCAGCGGAACACCCCAGGCGGTGGATGTGCGGCTTATGCAGAGGTCTTTCAAGCCTTCATTTATCCGGTTGAGCATTTCGGTGCGGCGGAATTCCGGAATAACAAATACCGGATTCGCCTCGTGGAACGCGAGAAGCACATCTTCGTACGCGCTGAGTTTGAAGAAGTACGCTTCTTCAGTCAAATATTTCAGACGCGGGTTCTTTTCCGGGTTCTCAGTAACCTCGTCGTCGATTAGAAAGCGGTTATCGGTTGTGTGATACCACCCGGAGTATTCGCCCTTATAGATATCGCCTTTATCCCAAATGCGCTTAAAGAACTTCCTTACAACGTTCCTGTGCTTTTCATCGCTCGTGCGCTCAAAATGGTAGTCCTCGATGTCTACGAGCTTCCACGCCTCATGAAATGTCGGGATGATTCGGTCACAGAATTCGCGAGGCGGTACGCCTTCTTTCTCGGACAGGTCTGCTATTCCCTGACTGTGCTCGTCGCTTCCCGTTACCATCAGGGTATCCTTGCCGTTCATCCGCATGAAGCGAGCGATGATGTCGGCTATGACCGTAGTGTAGGTCGTGCCGAGATGCGGCTTCGCATTCACATAATAAATAGGCGTTGTAAGATAGAACTTCTCCACTACAACCTCCAGCGATAAAATGGCCGAGCAAGCAGGCAAGCGGCAAGTGAGAATTATACCCCAACTGCAGGGGGAACATCGCGACGAATACCGTAAACAATGGGCTCTCAACTGTGGGCGGATTCCATCAACAGGTAATAACACCGCTTCGCACGGTGAGTAGAGAAGGAAAATAGTCTATGCTGGTGTTATCTTTACAGAGGCCAGTACTTGATATTTATATTGTCGAGGTTGCCGACGGTGCTTACATCCTCGCTTGATATGAAGTAAACCGTGTATCCCGTTTCGCTTCTCGCAAGCTTGCGGATCAGCCTTTTTATCTCATCGTAGTTTATGCTGCCGTAGCTTCCCGTATCGATATTCGGAAGTAGGTTTCTTTCGATAGCCTTTTTGCGAATCATGTGAACAGCATTGACGAAAAGCGCCTCGACCTTATCCGATGATGCGCCTTGCGGAACCACGAACTCGGCGATTATTTCATCCTTCCTGAAGCAGAGCTTATTATCCGCAATAATGAACATCGGCTTGATGGGTTCATCCGGAAGAACGTTCTCTTTGCTGGCAAGGATGATTACCTTGCCCATTTTTGCCTGCGCAAGTTCTGAGAGAATAAACTCCATATCTTCTGTCGAGATTCCTTTGAGCCAGTATCCTTTCGCTGCGAGCTTTTGGTGCAAAACGGTCTGGGTTGCGAGGATCGCCTCTCTTATTTGTGCTCCTGTCCACGCAGGATCGATTGCAATGTAGGCGAGAGGCTGGTTAGCACCGATGAGAATGTTCTGCCTCTTTAGCTCGCCCAGCTGCCGCTCCAATTCTGTAATTTTATTCTGAAGTTCATCTCGCTTTGCTTCGAGGGTCGCAGTCTCAGTTTCAAGCATCCTGCTCTCTTCAGCAAGAACCTCGATTTCGTTTCTTAAGGCATCCCTGCTCGACTTCAGCTCCTCATTCTCGCTGCGAAGCCCTGAAATATCCTCTTTGAGCTTAACCTGCGTTGCGCCTGCCTTATCAAGCTCGGCCTGCTTTAGCCGGAGATCGTTCTCGTTTTCCGTTAGTTGCCCAGTAATACTCGAAAGTTCCTGACGGTTCTCCGAGAGTTCAAGTGTTGCTTCTGAAAGATCCTGTTTGGCGTTTCCAAGTTCTCCCGTTAGTTTTGTAAGTTCCTTTTGTTTTTCATCAAGCTGGCCTTCAATTCTTGCAGCGCTCGCCTTCAAGGCCTCGTTTGCCTGGGAAGTAGTCTCGTACTGTGTTGTGAGTTCAGCAAGATCACTCTTGATCCTGTCGTATTCCATAATCCACGTGCGCACGTCTTGTGAAAAAACGGTAAGAAGCCCGAATGTCGCAAGCGCGATCAGCATCCCGGTAATGACGGCAACGTACGAGCCGACGCGGCGCGGTCGGATTGCACCAACCGAGACGCGCCTTTTTGCAACTTGGCGCCCGACAATGTCACCCAGATAGGCGACGGTGCCGGAAAGCACCACAAGAACAGCTACAAGTAAGAAAACGCGCATAGATCGAGTGATTCTATCAAACGGAATATGTAAATTCATTCCATTTTAGATGATTCAAACGTAATTATTTGCAAAACACCGTTTCGAACCGAAAGCAGACCGAACTTTTTTGGCATCTCTGCAATCATATTAAGTGACCGCAATCCCTTGGTCGATTTCAAGTGGTCAAATGCCAGTGTTAGACTGGTTTGAAGGAAGGAGAATGCAATGATTATCGTGGACAACATTTGGACTTACGAGAACGGACATCACGGAATACTCGACTTTACGGTAGTAGGTGTCTGTAACGTAACAAACCTGGAATCAAGGCTGCCGGTTCGCGCGGTGGAGAAGCTCGATAGGGATCTTAGATTCGTCAACGAGGACTCCCTTGAGGAGTTTGTAAGTAAATTCAGTGACGAACCAGATGCGACTTTGGAATGGCTGAGGAGGGTCCTGATTTGGCAGTTGAACTTCCACCGCTCACCATCACCCAACATGGGATTTGCATGATAGCACGCCTGAAGTCGATGCTTTCCTGCAGATTCTGGCTGGCCAAGCAGTTCTGTAGCGAATTGACTCTCTCATCGAAGATGGATAAGTGAACCGTTTTCCAACTGCGCTTTCCGAGATGAAACTTATGCCCTCAGGCTTGAACTGGGGGCATTTTTCATGTTACGCATTTCCCAATGCAAGCCCGTTCAAGTGCATAAATGAAGGGAAGGGATGATAAACTTCCCTAGCATTTCAGGGAGGACTGAATCAGATGTCCGATTACGATTTTTCTAAAGCTCGTTTCGAAACGCGTCAGCTTCACGCTGGCGAGCATGAAGATCTCTTTCATGCCGGATTCCCTCCAATATATTTGACTTCAAGTTATTACTGTACGGACACGGAAACGGCGCAGCGTCTGATGGCGGACAAGGAAGCGGGGCATCTTTACAGCCGTTTCAACAACCCGACCGTTGATGCGATGGAACGAAGGCTTGCGAGCCTTGAAGGCTACGAGGAATGCGTAAGTGCCTCAAGCGGGCTTGCGGCGATTGCTCAGCTCATCTTTGCGTATGCAAGGCCTGGAGATAATATCGTAAGCGCAACCAAGATCTACGGCGGAACCTACGGGATGCTTCAGGGAGACATTAAGAATCTCGGCATCGAAACGCGGTGGATCGATGATGCTGCGGACTACGATGCCTACCGCATCGCAATCGACGAAAAGACAAAGATGATCCTGTTTGAAACACCCGGAAACCCGCTTCTCAATATTGTGGACATCGAAAAAGTCGTGGAAATTGCGAAGGATGCAGGCGTTTTGAGCGTGCTGGATAACACGTTCGCAACGCCATTCCTGCAGCCCGTGAGCCATCTCGGAGTTGACTTGGTGGTGCATTCGCTAACGAAATACGTAACCGGACATGGGACATCGGTTGGCGGCGCAGTTATCGGAAGCAAGGCTTTGATTGATCCGATTCGCTGGGGGCCGCACGCGAACCTCGGGCCGACCTTCAGCCCGTTCAACGCGTGGCTCATGCTTATCGGGCTTGACACACTATCGATTAGGATGGAGCGACACAGCGAGAACGCAATGGAAATCGCGAACTGGCTTCTGGATCATCCTGGCGTTAGTTATGTGAACTATCCTGGTCTGCCTGATTTTCCCGGGCACGAGATCGCGAAGAAGCAGATGAAGATGTTCGGTGGAATGCTCGGATTCGGGGCTGCCGGGGGTTACGACCATGCAGTGAATGTTCTCGACAGCCTTAAGCTCGTCAAACACCAGCTGAGCCTGGGCGATGTCAAGAGCATCATTCTTCATCCCGCTTCGAGCACGCACTTCCCCGTACCCGAAGATGTGAAAGAAAAACTCGGAATCAAGCTTGAATACATCCGTCTCAGTGTCGGGCTTGAACACGTGGCCGACCTGAAAGCGGATCTCGACCAGGCGCTCCGCACGATGGTGTAGAATACTCGCTTGATGAAGAAGTCTTGTTCAGGTAAATCGTACGGATCATCGGCCGTCTTTGCGGTCGTCTGCATTGCACTTACAGCGGTTTTCGTTCAGTTGATCATGCCTTCGCAGGCTGGCGCAACCTATCCATACAGCAAAGAGACGAAGAAGAAATGCTACTACTGCCATGCCAACATGATCGGCGAGGAATGCGTACTCACAGAGCAAGGTGTCTATTGGTGGACACACAACAAGAGCTTCGAAGGAATGCCGGCGGAGCTAGTTCCAGGCCCTCCGCCTCCTCCCGAAGCGGAGAAGAATACACCGGTTATAGGCATGATAGTCGGCACCGCGTTCTTTCTCGCAATACTCGTAATGATCGTCTCATCAATAATCAAAAAGCCAGTTTCGGGTAAACACGTCGAAAACTCGCCCGAATCAGATATATCGGAAAAACACGGGAAGGGCGATGAGTGATTCTGGTTTGGCTGACAGCAATCTCCCACGCGGCTTGCTATCTGCCTATATCGGGCTTGGTTCGAACCAGGGCGACAGACTCGTACAGCTCTCGGAGGCCGTCTACCACCTTGACGGTGCACTTGACCTTGAAGTCGTCGCCGTTTCATCGGCTTACGAGAGTGCGCCATCCGGGATGCCGCCGGGAACCCGTGATTTCCTCAACGCAGTCATTAAAATCTCTACCCGGATGCAACCCGGCGATCTCCTTGCAACCTGTCTCGGACTCGAAACACTGATGGGCAGGAATCGCTCCTGGGTCGTATCGGACAGACCCATAGACCTCGATATTCTTCATATGCAGGATGTTATCCTTCGCACACCGGATCTAATTCTTCCACACCCGCGAGCGCACGTTCGCACGTTCGTGTTGATGCCGTGGATTGAAATTGAACCCGGCCTAAGACTCCATGGAGCGACGATTGAAGAATGGCTCGAAATGCTTCCGCCGGAAGACAGGATACCGTGCGAGTATTTTGGTGAAATCCCTCCGTACCAGATGCTTTGATGCGACTCGACGCTCTCGTTCTACGCCTTCTTGCCGCCTTCCGAAAGTAGCATGTTGAGGACCAAGCTGTAGCTCGTGATCCTGTTTCTGCCGTTTCGCTTTGCGAAGTATAGGGCAGTGTCCGCGAATTCCAATAGCTGTTCAGTGCTTTCGGGTTTATGGTCGGAGAAGCTCGCAATGCCAACGCTGACCGTCGCTTTCTTGAAGAGCTTGGATTTGCTCGAATAGAAGCTGTAGTTGCTGATGAAATTGCGAAGCCGTTCGGCCTGCATTTCGGCTTGCTTTAGATTAGCTTCAGGAAGCAGAGCGCCGAACTTGTCATCTCTTATTCTGCATAACACGTCGCTGGAGCGGGCATTAGCGATGATGATGCGTCCAATTTCCGAAAGAAGCCTGTCGCCTTCATCCTGCCCGTATGTTTCGTTTATGTCTTTGAAATGATCAACATCTATGACAAGAAGCCCCAAGTTTCCTTTATATCGTTTGCATCTCTCGAATTCCTTCCTGAAAAGCTCGTCGAAATGCCTACCTGAAAAAAGCCCCGTAAGGCGATCCTGCATTTCCGATGATGCGTGCTTCGTGCGAAGGAAGAGGTTTCGAAGACTCACGACGAGTTGGAAAGTAATGAGGTTGAAAAGGTCAAGGTGATCACCGGAAAACCCCGACTCGGAAGAGATAGCTGCTCCTACAATCCCGGAGACCTTCTGATCGAGAACGATTGGAAAGGCTTTAATAGACGTAGAGTAGAGGTGTCCTCCTCCCGGTAGAACCCTATCGGGGTCGAGTAAGGTAGCATCGGAAAGGCCTAGTTTGGTTTCAGAGCCAGTTTTTTCACGCCAAACATCGGTGATGTTCGCGAGTACATTCTGTACTTCTTCAGTTGAAACAGGTGTATCCAGGGCAATCCAGGCATGCTCATCTGCTCCGAAGAAATCCACGATGACTGCAAGGCCGATTACGTTGTAGTTCCTGAAAACTGTTTCGGAGTAAATATGAACCATCTTGTCCGCTTCATCGAGAGACTCCATTTCACCTGCAAACTCGCGAACGGTCTTTATCTGTCTCGCTGCGGACCGCGGGCTTTCCTCGGCTGGCAGTTCAAGCACGCTCACAATTTGGGTTATCACGCCAACGAGAAGCTCGATGTTCTTGATGGACTTAAGTACTTGGTCAGTCTTCTTCAGATTGCTGATCGAAATAATACCAATCACGGAATCGCCAATGAGCATCGGGAAGCATGCGAATGAACCTGTTTTGTATGTGCGGGCAAACGGGCCAACGAGATCGGGATACTCTCTTTCAATATCCGAGGCTATTATTGGTTTGCCGGTCTCAGTCACCCGGAAACTCGTAAGGTTAGATTCGTTGAACCGGTTGTGAGGAATCCTCACGCCGGTAAATGTTGCTCTGGAAAACCTTCGCTTGCGAAGATCAAGGAGAAGGATACTCGCTCGATCCGTATCGAACAACTCCGCAAGCTGCCTTACAAGACGTGGCATAAATGTCTGGCCGCGCCTGGGATCAAGACGAACAAGGCGCCTTGCCAAAGCAAGCAATTTCTCATTGAACGTAGCCATAATCCAGCCTCACAAGCCAAGTTTACCACAATGATTTGTGCATTCGCCATGTGGCGGTGAATTCGGATATTAGCGCGCTCAGGCTAGCCGATGAGATCTGCTACAAGCCCCTTGATTTCTTCAACGATGTTAGCCAGGCGAATTGTGTCAACTTGCGATCTACGGATCTCTTCGGCGAGATCAAGCAGATGAGCATTGACCGTTGCGATGATTGTAAATACCTTCGGTTCCGGATGAAAGGCTTTTTCCCGATGTATGGACAGTCCGCCTCGAACAGCGCGCTCGATCGCCTCCGATATAAGCTCCTGATACAGCGTAAGACCTTCTCTGGAGGGTGAGGAAACCAAGTTCCTGCCGCTTGAGCTGATCCTGTCTTTAAGCTCTAAAACGGAAAGCGAGCTGTATGGACGACCGGGTGCTTCCCTGCCGTAATCCCCGGAAGAGAATGGAAGCCGCGAGCCCTTCCTGCGAATCCTCCTGCTGCGATCTGGATCATCAGAGCCCTTTATTTTCCCAATCTTAACCATACTCATCCGCTATTTCTTCTTCTTGCGATCCGAAACCTGCTGGATCAGCCGGTCAACGTGCGCTTTAACTCGCTTAAGCGTCATTTCTCGACTGCCGGAGCTGTCAACCACTTTTATCCTGTCGGATTGCATGTCTGCGAGCTCAAGAAACCGTTCGCGTACCTTTGAATGGTATGTGATAGCTTTCTTATCAATGCGGTTCATAGCACCTGCACCGCGCCTTCTTGAAAGCCCTTCATCTACGGGAAGATCAAGGAGGATCGTTAGATCAGGCATCAATCCGTATGTAGCGATCCTGTTCAGATAATCCAATTCGTCGTTCTCAAGCCCTCCGGCGACGCCCTGATAAACGAACGTGCTATCGAGATAGCGGTCGCTTATGATGTCGTAGCCGCCCTTGAGCGCAGGCTTGATTACCTTTCTCGTATGCGCCGCACGGCTCGCACAGAATAAAAACGCTTCTTCAGTGAGGTCGATATCTTCAGTATCCGGCGGGTTGAGCAGAATCTCGCGGATGCTCTCGCCCAGCCAAGTTCCGCCGGGTTCACGAGTAAGCAGAGCGGTCCGCCCCAGATTACCGAGGTACTGGTGAATACTCCGGACAGCTGTGCTTTTCCCGCATCCTTCGATGCCCTCGAAGGTAATCAGAAATCCTCGCTTCTTGCCCACATGCGCATTTTAGCCCGATAAGCCTGCCCTGTCTATAGGGATGGAACTTGAGCCGAGAGCACCCGGACAGCCAGCTGAAAATCGATGCACTTGTCTCTGGGATATGTTCCTCCTGCAGAGTTTTATGTTTCATTGTTACACTCCGATGACACTACTACTATTCATGAGCAAAAGTGTCCAGCCTAAAGAGTGCAGTGCAGAGCCTTTGTTGTTTCATTAGCCAACGAGTCCGTTGTGAGCGGGATATCTTACAGGCAAACGCAGGATAAATCCTGTTTTGTACTGTATAATCAATATGCTCGCATGGAGCTTAGGGGGCGGGAGGCTTGTGTGTGCAAGAAAGCTGTGGGAGGAATGACTTATGAGCGGGAGCGGGAATACCGATACTCGCAAGGCTACATACTTGGTGAAAGTAGGCCACGCCGAGATGCTCAAGGGCGGCGTGATAATGGATGTGACCAACGCAGAGCAGGCGGTCATCGCCGAGAAGGCCGGTGCGGTGAGTGTGATGGCGCTTGAGCGCGTGCCGAGTGACATTAGGAAAGAGGGCGGTATAGCCCGGATGGCCGATCCTGAAATCATATACGCGATTATGGAAGCAGTTTCCATTCCCGTCATGGCAAAATGCAGAATCGGACACTTTGCGGAGGCGCAGATACTTGAGGGGATGGGAGTGGATTTCGTCGATGAAAGCGAGGTTCTGACGCCTGCCGACGAGAGCAACCACGTATACAAGCACGACTTCAAAGTGCCTTTCGTATGCGGGTGTAGGAATCTTGGCGAGGCGCTTAGGCGCATAGGCGAGGGCGCCGCGCTGATTCGCACGAAAGGCGAGGCGGGCACCGGCAACATCGTTGAAGCCGTGCGCCATATGCGGCGGGTGCAATCAGAAATAAAGATGCTGTCGCAGATGGACAAGCATGAACTGATGGCTGCGGCAAAGGAAATGGGCGCACCGTTCCATCTCGTGGAGGAGATTGCCGGTACCGGCAAGCTGCCCGTGCCGAACTTCGCCGCGGGCGGGGTGGCGACGCCTGCCGATGCAAGCCTGATGATGCAGCTCGGCGCAGAAAGCGTGTTTGTCGGAAGCGGAGTATTCAAAAGCGAGAGCCCCGAACTTATGGCTAAAGCCATAACGGATGCCGTTTTATATTTCGACCAGCCGGATAAGCTAGCCGAAATATCCAAGGGGCTGGGCAAGGCGATGCCCGGCCTGGATGTTGCGACAATGCCTGAAAATGAAAGATTGGCAACGCGCGGATGGTAGTAATTGTGTGTCGGGGTACGTAACTGCAAGAGGAGTTCACTGAGCAAGGCGTATTGTTCAGAAAAAAAATGGGTGTTGCTTAATTTAGTGAATGCGTGATATTCTGCATTCTGTATTGTCTCGGTGTGCGGACAGGCTGTTTATCGAAATGACCAAAGAACTAGTCAATTTTGTATTTGTCGTTCACAACCATCAACCGGTTGGTAACTTTGATCACGTCTTCGCGAACGCAGCTGACGATGCATATCTGCCATTTCTAAGATTGCTTCTTGAGTATCCGGAGATAAAAATCGGGCTTCATACTTCCGGTTGTCTCTGGGACTGGTTGAAGAGGAATCGCCCCGAATATATCGAGCTTGCGAGAGAGCTTTCAAGCCGCGACCAGATCGAGATTATCGGCGGCGGATACTACGAGCCCATCCTTACGCTTCTTCCGGAGCGGGACATAGTACGACAATTTGCACGCATGAACCATTTTCTAGTCGAGAACTTCGGAGTAATGCCTGAAGGATTCTGGAGTACCGAGCGAGTCTGGGAGCCATCGCTTCCGTATTTCCTTCGCAATACGGGTGTCTGCTATACACTTCTTGATGACAACCACTTCATTTCCAGCGGATTCTGCCATGACGAGCTTAGAAAACCATTTAAAACATCACACCTCAGGTACGAACTGATGGTGTTTCCGATCAGCGAGAAGCTGCGCTATTACATTCCGTTCAGGGAGGTGCGCGCCCTCGAAGATCTGTTGCGCAAGATTGCGAAGGACACACCAGGTTGTGTTCAAGTATTTGGTGATGACGGCGAGAAATTCGGAGTTTGGCCGGGTACAGTCGACTGGGTGTGGAAGCGCGGATGGATCAGGGATTTCTTCGACATGCTCAAGTCAAACGCAGATTGGATCATCACGCATCAACCTGCGCAGTTCCTCAAGGATAATCCGGCGCGCGAGACGGTGTTCCTTCCAGCCACGAGCTACCGGGAAATGACCGGATGGGCACTTCCGCCCAGAAGCGCCTATGATTTCGAGCAGACTTGGAAAAAGCTTGAGAAACTACCTGATGATGCTCCGGAACGCCGTTTTTTCAGGGGCGGGTATTTTGCGAACTACCTGACGAAATACGCCGAGAGCGCGAGGATTCACCGAGAAATGCTCTTTGTATCCGACCTGCTTGCCGAGCATGGAGAAAAGCTCGATTCGCAGGTGTATGAACTTGCCGAGAAGAGCCTGCACGAAGGTCAGTGTAACTGTGCATACTGGCACGGCGTGTTCGGTGGGCTATACCTTAACTATCTCAGGCACGCGGTTTACAAAAACCTAATCGCCGCGAAACGGTTTGTTTACGATGCGCTCGGTGTTCTTCCGGCAAAGGTGAGGAGCGGATTTTATAGACTATCCAACGGCAGTGTTGCTTTCGAAGTGAACCTTGTCGAGGGAGTGATCGAGGCGATAGACTTCCTCCCTGCAGCAAGCAGGATAACCGATGTCTTGACCCGCCGATACGAGGGATATCACGAACGAATAGCATTGGCGCAAGCAGGAAACGAAGGTGATCACGAAAGTATCCACGGCGGATTGAAAGTAAAAGAGGCCGGACTTCAGGACTTCCTCGTTTATGACAGGCGCACCAGATGTTCTTTTGATGTGTTTCTTGCGAAACCGGAAGTTAGTGCGGAGAGGCTGATGCAGGGGAATTTTGAGTATCTGGATTGCACGTATTGCCCTGCGTGGGACGCCCATATTGATGAGAGAAGCGTGGAGCTTTCAGGAAAACTCGAACTTGTTGACGACATCGGTTCAATAGCAGTTCAAAAAAGGATATCCATCTGCGACAAAGCATCTAAACTTGATTTCGAGCTGGCGATTGACGGCAGCAACCTTGCATCTGCGATTGAAGCGGAAATTGGAATCGTTTTCGATTTCGGGCTTCTCGCGGGCGACGCACAGGATCGTTACTATGATCTGCCAGACTCGAAAGAGAGGCTGCTTTACATCGGCGATGTTGAGGATACTGATTCAATCTCACTTGTTGACGCGTGGCAGGGAATAAGGATTACTGTTTCAAGCGAAGAGCAGTGCGCATTCAGGCTTTATCCGATCGAAACCGTAAGCGCATCCGAAGGCGGTCTTGAGCGGACGTACCAGGGAAGTTCCGTCAACCTCTGCAGGAAAAATGTAATCGGCCCTGGCGCCGAGCGGATTTTGTGGCGATTCTCGGTTACAATAGAATCATCCGCGTAATGCGGGTATGGGGCAACTGGGTCTTTCGCAAGCGATACAGCCTGTGTTTTTTGTGTGCGTTTGTATCTCACTGCACTTCGGAGAATGGCTATGCCTAAATCCAGTAGGGAAAAGCTCCTCGATATGACGAAGATCGAGCTTGTAGAAAAGGCGAAGGAAATTGGCCTTAAGGGATTTTCCCGTCTGAACAAGGAGAAACTTGTCGAGTTGATTCGTGCAGATGAGAGGAAATCCAGAACAGCGGCAAAAAAGGAAAAAGTTGCATC
The DNA here is from genome assembly GCA_021158185.1 of bacterium. GTDB lineage: Bacteria > 4484-113 > 4484-113 > JAGGVC01 > JAGGVC01 > JAGGVC01. The sequence goes on from JAGGVC010000095.1 coordinate 21,422, forward strand.
GAAGCCTAAGAAGCTCAGACAGGGAGCGAAAAAAGAGAGATCGCGGAAGGCTGCCGGAGTTAAGGCGGAAACTGCACTTGGAAAGGCTGCTGCACCTCGTTCGAAGAAGATGGGCGTCAAGACTGACGATAAGGAATCCCTGCCGAAAAACGGCCTCGCAATCCAGCATCCAAGCGCATCGCCGTCTGCGCGCAGGTACGGCAGACTTGACGACAAGGAGCCTGATCCAGCTTTGGCCAAGGCTCTGATATGGCCCGACCGTGATGCGATTCCTGAACGTTACGGGCGTGATCGTCTGGTTACGTTTGTGCGAGATCCGAACCACATATTCTGTGTCTGGGAGATTTCTGCCGAACGGTTGAGCGAGTTTGCCGGCAGCATGTCCGAGCAGAACTGGCTGGGCAGGAGGATGGTTCTAAAGGTTTTTCTTCATACGGCAGGACTTCCAAAGCTCGTTCTGTCAACCGATGTTTATGGCGAAGTCGGTCGATATCATATCGAAGTGCCGGAACCGAATAAGAAATATTATGTCGAACTGGGATTTCATTTTCCTGACGGACGCTACGAGATCCTTCTTGCCGATCATCCGGTTTTAACGCCACAGGTTCGTCAGCCGATGCTTGGCCCTGTACGATGGTTGCATGTAAAACCCCTGTATACACGGCGTGTGATCTCACTCGATGTTGCACCGTCGCTGCATTCGTCAGGAGCGGCCCGCGGAATTCGCAGATCGTTGGCGGACATCGTATCGGAAAGAAGAAAGGAGCTTGGAATTTCTGATCGACCGAGTTCGGCAAGCGAGGATGCTTATCGCTTTCCCCAGGAGGACGGAGATTAACAGGTCTTGTTCCATCGGTGACGGGCATTTTTAGGGTGGCAAATGCTTAAGGATGTTAAGGATGTTCAGGTAATAATTATGGCCGGCGGGCGAGGAGATCGCCTGATGCCGCTTACAAAGGACAGGTGCAAGCCTGCCGTACCGTTCGGGGGGCGTTACAGAATCATCGATTTCGTTCTGTCGAACTTCCTCAACAGCGGATTCAATAAGGTGCACGTGCTTACCCAGTACAAGGCTCATTCGCTTATCGTGCATATCAATAGAAGCTGGAATATCAGCGGTGTGCTCGATGCATACGTGAATCCCATTCCCGCTCAGCAGCGAACCGGAGATGACTGGTATCTGGGGACTGCAAACAGTGTGTACCAGAACCTCGACATTATCCGAAGCTTTATGCCTGAGTATATAGCCGTATTTGGCGGTGATCACATCTACAAGATGGACGTAAGCCAGATGTTTGCGGAGTTTTTGGAGTCCGGCGCAGATGCGATGGTTTCGTCAATTCCGTATCCGACCTCGGACTCAAGCCGGTTCGGCATCATCGAAGTGAACGACGATTGGGATATCGTTGCATTCCACGAAAAACCTACGAATCCGCCAAGTATGCCGAATAATCAGGATATGTCGCTTGTGAGCATGGGCAACTACTTTTTCAAGGCGGATATTCTGCGCAATGTGCTCATCGACGATATGCGTGATCCGGAGAGTGCGCACGACTTCGGGAAGAACGTCATTCCCGGAATGGTCAAGGACGGCTATAGGATAAAGGCATACGATTTCTCCCGAAACCGCGTGCCGGGCGAGCCGGAGAATCAATCTGTGTACTGGAGAGATGTTGGCACAGCAGACTGTTATTACGAAGCAAACATGGATCTAAGGTCGGTTCACCCCAAGTTTAACCTTTACAACAGATTATGGCCAATCAAGAGCCTTCACCGAAACCTGCCGCCTGCAAAGTTCGTGTTTGCCGACTGGGGCGAAAGGTACGGTCAGGCAATCGACAGCATCATCGCTGCGGGAGCGATCATCAGCGGTGCAACCGTGGTTAATTCGGTTATCGGCAGCAACGTCTTCATTCACAGCTACAGTGAACTCGATGGATGTATCGTGCTTGATCATGCGGATGTGTACAGGGGTTGCAGGCTGAAGAACGTAATTGTGGACAAGTACAGCAGGCTGGAAGAAGGATGTGAAATCGGATTCGATTCCGAACGTGACGGCAAGCGTTTTACGGTTACGCCCGGCGGAGTTACGATTCTGCCCAAGAATGCGATCATCCGCGCTGACGGACAGATTCTTGACCTGATTACCGGACAGGAGATTTTTCCCCCTTTGAATGATCGCGTGTAAGACGGAGACACGATGAACCATCCCATCAATGTACTTTTCATAACTCCGGAAGTAGTCCCATTCTGCAAGACGGGCGGGCTTGCCGATGTCAGTGGGGCACTGCCGGTTGAACTTGCAAAGCAGGGCTTGGATGTAAGGATTACCTGTCCCTACTACAGAGAAGCAAGGGAGTACTTCGAGAACAGCGGAGGAAATCCAGCCTCTGTGTTGGAGGAATGCACACTCTGGCTCGGAGGGAGGCTGCAGAAATACCGAATCCTTGAATCCGTTCTTCCCGGGTCGAATGTTGTCGTATATTTTATCGATTTTCCCGCCTTGTATGATCGTCCGGAGCTGTATACCGAAAAGGGCGAGGACTACTGGGATAATTTTTTCAGGTTCGCGTTCTTTTCCCGCGCTTCGCTCGATCTTCCTGGCAAAATTGGGTTCAAACCCTCTGTCGTGCATGCGAACGATTGGCAGTCGTCGCTCGCCGCGGTTTACCTTAGAACGGTTTTTTCCGATGATCCGGTTCTGGGAGATGCTAAGAGCGTTTTGACAATACACAACCTTGCATATCAGGGGATCTTCGACAAGGGATTCCTTGACAGCGGCGATCTTCCACTTTCGCTGTTTACGTCAGGTGCGCTCGAATTCTGGGGACAGATAAATGTCCTTAAAGGGGGCATCGTGTTTAGCGATGCCGTTAATACGGTAAGTCCGACATATGCGAACGAGATCAAAACCAAGGAGTTCGGGTATGGACTTGACGGGCTTCTCTGGTATATGAGCGGGAAACTCACCGGCATCTTAAACGGTATCGACTATTCAGTATGGAACCCGGAAATAGATGAGCATATTCCGTCTCATTTCAGCTCTGAAGATCTCAGCGGAAAGATGAAGTGCAAGATTGCACTGCAAAGGGAAATGGGGCTACCGGAAAGGGACGATGTGTTTTTGATCGGAATTGTCAGCCGCCTTGCAGATCAGAAGGGCTTCGACCTTATTGCCGAGGCATTCGACAAGCTGATGAACCTTGACATTCAGATCGTGCTCCTTGGCACTGGAATGCCGGAGTACCACAAGTTTTTCGAGAAGATGGCGGTTAAGTACGCGGATAGATTCGCTGTTCGGCTTGAGTTTGACAATGCTCTCTCGCATCTGATCGAAGCTGGAAGCGACGCGTTCCTTATGTCCAGCTTGTACGAGCCCTGCGGACTTAACCAGCTATACAGCCTGCGCTACGGCACGATCCCGATTGTGAGGACGACTGGAGGGCTCAAGGACACGGTCGTTTCAGCAACGAAAGCTGATATTTCTGGGGGGCGCGCAACCGGCTTCAAATTCGCGCCATACACTTCGCGTGCAATGCTCCGGGCGGTGAAGAGCGCGCTCAAGCTGTACAAGGATGCCCCCGAATCGTGGAGAAAGTTAATCAGAAACGCAATGCTCAAGGATTTTTCGTGGCGAGAGAGTGCGCACAAGTACATCGAGCTTTACAGAAAACTTCTTCAGGTCTAAAGGCTTGCTATCTGTTTGCTCAGCCCATCTTGCTAATTGCCTGCAACGCTGGAATGATAACTTCATCCGAGATTTCGGTGATTTAAGTAGCCTGGAATGCAACGTAATTCAAATCGGCGTGTCTTAACAATCGGCGCTGTACGCCCGGTTTGTCGCGTCAATCGGTGAAGGTTTAATTATCGGTATTGAATTGACGACGAAATGGGGGTAACATTGGGCTTCATCGCCACGGGTGAGTGTTTATGAGGTTAAAAGCAGCAGGTTATGTCTGGTGGGTCGTAGCGATCGTTCTTCTTGCCAGCATCGCAGTCGGTGCCAGGTTTGGTATTGACAGGGTCAAGGAGACTCGCGAGCGCAAGGACGAGCTACGTCGGCAATTCGCCGAGCTCAAGGATCGAGCGGGGAAAGAACGCGGCCTTCCGCGCGCGGTAAAACTCGCGCTGGACGGGAACATAGACGCGGCTATCGAAATTCTTGAGAAGGAAACAAAGAGCACGAACGTTTCCACCGAAGCGCGCATTGAGCTTGCAAGGATGTATGTAAAGCGTGGCCGCCGTCAGGATGCAATCTATCAGTACGATCTTGCGCTCGACCAGGATCCCCGGAATAAGGACATTCTTGATGAACAGACTGAGCTTCTGCTCAAGGATGGCAGGATAGCGAGTGTGTGTGAGAATCTCAAGGTGCTGCTTACGATGGATCCAAACGACATCGACATCCGCTTCAAGCTTGCGAACCTCCAGTATCAGGAAAAGGAGTATTCAGAAGCTGCAAACAACTACGGAAAGGTACTTGTTTTGAAGGGTGAGGACGCAGCGGCGCTGCAGGGCCTCGGGCATATCCACCTTTACCAGAACAGAACGAGCGATGCACTTGGGTATTACGAGCGGGCAGTTGCCGTAGATCCCGGAATTGCTGAATGCTGGTATTTTATCGCGCGCATATACCTCTTCAGGGAGGATTACGAATCGGCTGTACCCGCGCTTCGCAAGGCTGTTTCGCTTGGTTACCCGGACCGGGATTTGCTGCTCTTTCTTGGTACAGCGCTGGAATACCTCGGCAGAATTCCGGAAGCAATTGATACATATAAGAGATTTGTAGCTGCAAACCCGAGACATCCAAAGGCTGAGCACATAAAGATGCATATAAACGAGCTTGAATTCTGGGAGGAGCCGTCCAAATTCGAGTCCCGCAATATTGGTACTACTCCTCGCCCGTGGGGTGAAACGATTATCCCCGGTGTCGATCAAGGCTCGGATGGTGGCGGCGGATTCGTACCGCTCCCGCCTGAGTAGAGCCTTGGAGCAATAGCTTTCAAGCGGCTCGATATGCTACACATTAAGGGCTGTTAGGCTGATATAATGAATCCCCTTGATAGCCGATCATTGCTCCTATGTGGCGCTATCCAGGTTCGCAGTACCTGTTAGTTCGCCTACGTGTGCCAGTCCATTCCGCGCAAGATAATCGGAGATTCCGGAAATCACATTCATCGGGCAATCGGGATCCAGCCACAGCCCAGTGCCGATCGAGACAGCCGTCGCGCCCGCGATAATAAACTCTATCGCATCTTCTGCGCGGACGATTCCTCCCTGGCCTATGATCGGAATCTTAACCACATTTGCGCATTCCCATACCATCCGCACCGCGATCGGTCTGATGGCGGGGCCGGACAATCCACCTGTCGGCTTTGCAAGCCTGCTTTTTCTCGTTTCGATATCGATTGCCATTCCGCTCAGCGTGTTGATCACGCTAATAGCGTCGAGTCCGCAGTTTTCCGCGATGCGCGCCTGGAGCGTGATGTCGGTAACGTTGGGCGTGAGTTTGCCGATGAGCGGCTTATCGGTAATGCTCCTTAGCGTGGTAAAAAGCTCTTCTACAACTTTAGGGTTCTTGCCGAATTCCATCCCTTCGCCTTCAACGTTCGGGCAGGATATATTGAGCTCGTATCCGGGGGCGCCGCCCGCTTTCTCAATCTCCATAACTACTGCTACATAGTCCCGAATTGCCTTTCCGACAACATTGACGATCCAGGTTGTACCGAGCGAATTGAGGATGGGGATTTTTTCCTTGATGAAGGTAACGACTCCCGGATTTTGAAGGCCGATCGAATTCAGCATTCCCGCGGGAGTTTCCCATAATCGAGGGGTAGGATTGCCGAGTCTGGGTTCCTTTGAAACTGCCTTTGTGAATATTGCGCCGAGCAAGCCGACATCGAAGAACTCGTTATACTCCTCGCCGTAGCCGAAGCATCCGCTCGCCACCGTCACCGGATTCTTGAGCTCAAGCGATCCGATGCGCACGGTGAGATCCGGTATGGCATGTTTCGATTGTTCGTGATTCATGGCTTCAGGATTATACTCCAATGAACTAAGCTGTAAACGTCGCGACTATTTGTATCCACCAGCAAGGAAAAGCACCAGCTGGTCCCGGCTGTGAGGCTCGGTGACATCACCGCTCTGACCGCCCGGCAGAACCGAAAGGAAACCTTCGCCAAACTCGCCAGGCGTTGCTATGAGGCGCATCGAAGGTGCGAAATCCTGTATGAAATACCCGTCATCGCCGAGATAGCTGCTTCCCTGCCACGGCGTGTCCCAGCCGCCCGGTGCTCCTACGAGTCCGGGCGCGTGCATGCCGATGAACGGAACGGGATACGAAAGATCCATTAGGTGAAGGTCCGCCCATCGCCATTCATCGGGCGGTCCGAGCGTGTCTTCCAGATGCGCGGCAGATTCCTCCAGTGCCCATGCAAGAATCATCGCCGCATCCTCTACATCTTCCGTTTCGGGATCGTCCCAGAACTTTCCGAGCTTCCGCCCGTAGTCGAACGCACCGTGCCAGGCTCGCTCGCGTGTGGACTTGTAGTTGCGTGGGGAAAGGATTCGGTTCGCCACGTTTTCGAGAACGAGAAACGCAACGCAGGCACCGCCGCTATCAGCATCGCACCTGCCGTCCCAGAATTCAAGCGTATCGTACGCGGCGCGCACCGGGTTGTCCGGCGCACCTGCCGCAAATCCGGCCTCTTCAAGCGTTTCAATCACAAAATCCCTGAATCCCACCCCGAGCTGGGAATATGTATCGCACTGGATCCGCCCCAGTATTTCAGGTGTGATTGGGCCTTCGGCCTTAGCATCTTCGAGAAGCCCGGTGATTATCGTTGCACGGTGGCCGAAGCTCCGGTAGCCGCCGAGCGCTTCATCGAAGGAAATGCCTGCCAGATCGGCATTCGCACCGCTCGAAGTGAATACGGCTTCGGCGGGATAGATCTGCTGGTTGGCGCTCACGATGTAGCCGCAGTCCGGATCGACCGTCATCGGGAAATCGGCGGTGGTGAGGAAGCGGCTCCAGGTTGTATTAGTAGTGCTTCCGTCCACCATCACGCTTCCGTCGTAGCTTCGAACGGGATACTTCCCCACTGGTATATGCGCGATATGGTTGTCTGCGCTGACGACTACGATATTCTGGCTCGTGGTCATTTCGCAGGCTGCGGACCGTACCTCTGAAATGTTGCGCGCAAGGTTGAGCGCAAGGAATGACGCATTTTCACGGTCGGGCAGCATTCCAACCCACTTGAGCACGATTACGCTCTCGTCGTAAGCGTAAAACACGGGGCCGGATTCAGTGAAGCGGATAGTCTCGGTTTCTGTACGATTGCCCATCAGCCCTGCAATTTCGAATTCGGCCTTCTCGTTCTTGAAAGGCTTCCATCCATCGGTCGTCTGGTACTCGCCGCCGTTTTCGTCATCGAGTCCGCGGGCGGGATAACGGATAGCATCAGAAACATCGCCGCCGAGTGACGTGATTCCCCAGGCTACGTCCAGGTTGGCACCGATTACGATTATCGGTGTGCCTGGGACGCTCATCCCGCGCGCGTTGAGCGCGGGCGAGTCGTAGCGCATCTCGTACCAGATCGGGGGAAACGTGAGTTCGAGATGGGGATCGCTCGCCAGAAGCGGCCTGCCGTCCGAAGTGAGATCGCCGGACACCGCAAAGCAGTTGCTCCCGCGGGCCGTGTCCTGCTTGGGAGTCAGGGAATGCGAGGCATTCTCAGTCTTGGTTTGCACAGATGCAAGCGAAACATACTTCTGTGGTAAGTCACTTGCAGCAACGTGCGTGATGATGCTTTCGTTGCTGGGCATGTCGATAAGCTCGAAAAGCTCCGGGTCGAGCTTTGTCTTTCGTTTCTCCTCCGAGACGGTCGCAAAAAAATCGTCCATCAGCATCCAGCTCATCAAACGCGCGCAGACAAGCGTGTCCGCAGGTTGCCACTTTCGAGGGGGGCCGGAGAGCATGAATTCGGTTGGAAGATCGTCCGGGTTTTCGGAGAGCTCTTCAATGTAGCTGTTGACGCCATCCGTATACGCCTGAAGTGCTGCAAGCTCTTCATCCGTCAGAAGCTTCAGGCTTTCTTCCGCGACCTCGCTGAGACTGAGCCTCCGCATCATTCTGTCGTTGTTCAGCAGGGCTTCCCCAATCAATCCTGCAAGCTCGCCGCGTGCAAGCCTGCGGGTGCCGTCCATCTGGACAAGCCTGTGATAAGCCTGGACGTAGCCTGCGCCAAAGAAAACTGCTTCAAGCGAATCGCCGCTTATCATCGGGACTTCGTATTCATCGAGCGTGATTCCGAGGCTTTCGTATGGGCACGCCGCAGGGATTTGTAGCTCTGATGCGGCCTTGGCGCCACTGGGGACGACGAAAAAAACCACAGCAAGCATAATCAGAATACAATTCAGTCTTCCATTCATATCGGCAATATTATGACACAGCCGATTGGTTTTACACGCGATTTGTGCGCGCTTCTGTTCATGCAGGGCTTTAACCGGGTATTCCGTAACAGAGCAGGCGTAACCTTCGATAATCGGACTTGATCGGGAAGGATGTCTGGAAGGAATAACTAGAAAAAAACAGGGCGGGGATGCCCGCCCTGTTTGAGGGTTCGTTACATATCCATCTGCGCTTGCAATGAGAGACCCGCAAATCTCGCTCAGGCGCCCAGGTTCAGTCCGAATGCTTTGAGCCACTCGAACAGCAGGAACTGCGCACGGCCGATCAGGAGTGACATACGCGCCATAACCGTATAGCCGAACGCTGCGCCGAAGGTGATCATCAGGACGTAGATGCCGATCTTCGAGAGGAAGCCGGCGGCGCCTTTGTGCTCGATGCTGAAGAAGAAGTACACGAGCACGCAGAATGTGCCGATCATCATCAGGAGCGTATTGATCCCGTCCAGAAATGCGAGCTTGTTTACAGCATCAACAAAGACCAATGCGGCGGTTGCTGCCACGAGCTGGGGAAGGATAACGCCGTTAATGACCATCGGGAAGTTGATTCCGGCGTATCCTCCGATGTAGACGGCGAAACTCACGCGTGAAAGCCAGGCAAACTTGGGTATTATCCTGAGAATGATGAAGATACCAAGCAGCGCAGGGATGAGAACGTAATAGTTGGGATCCGGAAACGATAGTGTGTCAGGTGTAGCAAGAGTGGCTTCATTTGGCGGGCCGAGCACGGGAAACAGTTTTTCGATAAGGTTCGGGCGCATGTAGTTGAACCATTGGATGTTGACGTAGTAGCCGACCGCGATGCCGAGGTAGAGGTGCTCGCCGAACTTGAAGAACGGGTTGTCCTTGAAAATGAAGCTGAACATCATCAGCGTAAGGAATCCTGCGATTATTACTCCCCATTCAATGTTCATTATGCACCTCCCTTGCGAAGTGTGACGATATAGGCGATGTTCGCAAAGATTATTGCCAGCACGACAATCAGATGGACAACGCTTTGGGCGTCCATCCCGGCAGTTGCGATTCCAGGTCTACCAGTCAGCAGCTCGTATTCGGCTGCGCCTCTCAACCCGCCTAGTAGGCCTGTAATCTGCTTGCTGTTTAGGTAAGGATAATATTGACTCGCAGAAACAGCGGTGCAGCCGATGGCGAGCGGGAAGCCGTAGTTTTTCTGTCCGTAGACTATCCACCAGTCAGCAGTGCTGCCTGCAGCGATCTCCACCATATAATCCAGATCTTTGATCGAATTAAGGTCTTCGAGAACAGGCATCGTTGCTGTGGCGGCTCCGAACATGTCCGTTGGGAAAGTATCTTTGAGATCCTGCCCGGAACCAAGTATCACGGCGACGCCGCCGGGTTTATAGCCCAGGTTGACGTAGTCCGTGCCCTCTATCAGGTTCTTGCCTTCTGCTGCAAATTCTGCGGATACTGAGTCGAGAGCTTCCACGATGAGGTTCGGTCCGCCCGGCCATAGCGTCATAACAAGCACCCGCAGGTTTTTCTCGAAGCAGTGACGCATAATCGCCTTGGACATCGGCTGGAGCTCCGGCTGGCTTGCGGGGTCGTAATCCATCGCTAGCCAGACACGTGAGCCGGGTTCCAAGGCATCGATATCGTCGTAGACAACCTGCACTTCGGGTGATGTCCTCATAGGTAGTCCCATCGGCCACAGAAGCGGGATGATAACTCCTAGAGCGACAACGAGATAGATGATTCGTCTGTCCAGTTTAAGGAACGCCTTCCAGAATTTCATCAGTCACCACCTCCCATGTAGGTTCGCTCAATACCGAAGAGTATCCTCAGTGCCATCGCGATTTGGGAAAGGCCGACGCCGAGAAGAATTCCCCTTTGACCGGACATGTTCAACACGTTTAGAATCCAGTCGGATATCGTGGGGAAACTGCCCCAGATCGCCTCACCAAGCGGCACGCGGCCAAGCATCACGAGGATTGCAGCGATGAGCAGCAACGTCGCCTCTGGATTCCTTGCCCTGAACGCCCTGAATGCCGCCGATGCCACGAAGAAACCTAGGATTGCGAACATAGTGGACTGCATCGGCACCATCAGGTTGATGTACATCCAGTGGAATCCGGTGCCGGCTTCGAGCGGTGAGCCGGTTTCGGAAATGCTGCCGGAAATGAGACCGACTACGAGCATCGTGAAGAATGCTATGTATGTCACGAAGCTGAATCCGTATCCCGGCTGGCGCCGCTTGATCTTGTTCCAGTGGTAATGGAGAAGCGACAGGATTCCGAGGATTGCTGCGAATCCGGCGATGATGATAACCCACTTGATGAACTCGTTGTAGATTTGCTCCGAAATCGGATGGGGCACGTAGTACCGGATGAGCATCGTCATGCCGAAAACAAAGGCAAGGAGGATCGGTAGTTGTTTTCTAAAAAATGTTGCCATTTTTCCTCCTACAGCGCAGTAAGATAATGCTGTATAAAGTCAAATCCATCTACATTGAACCAGGTGCCCAGGCTTACGATGAGCGTTCCGAAGAGGATTACCGCCATCAGAAACAGCTTGCCGACATCCTGGCCCTTTAGGCTTCCGAGGAGCAAGGGCTCGCGTGAAAGGTATGCACTTGCTGCGTAGAGTTCCTCGCCGATGAGCGTATAGTCGCAGGCCGTGATGAAGAACGGGAGCTGTGCGAGAGAGTCGGTTCCGGCAATCTGGATGGCGCCTGTCATCGAACCTGTTTCTGCTAGGAGAAGCGATTCGGCGTAGTAATAGCCCATAAAGAAGATCGCAGCCGGCTTGTCGCGAAGCATGATTCCGCTCACGCTCGCCGTATAGCTGAATTGGTCTTCGGTAAGGAAGAACACGCTGTCCTCGTTGTAATGGTCTGGGCGTCCCGCCTCGGTGTACGCTTCTTTCACGGTTTCCTGGTTCACGGTCATTACGACGGGGTCGCGGCACGGAACGATCATTCCGCTTTCGTACTCGGCAACTTTCTTGGCGACTTCGCCCAGGATGTTTATTGCCGCAAGTGTTGCAAGGTCGGCGAGCGTCGTCATACCCGTGAGGTAAAGGATGGGCTTGCCCATTTCAGTAGCTCGACCGATCGCTTCGTCCACGGCTTCGAGCCCGCTGATGCGGCGGATGAACAGGTTGGGATCCTTTCTTGCACGTGAGATGAACCAGAGAATGACTGCGCCGAAAAGGAAACCGAAGATGAGGTTGTTGGTCTTCACCGGGTTGAACCAGCCGGTCTTGGTCACGGTTTTGTGCACCTGGGGGAAGTAGAAGAGCTTGCTTTTGATGTCGTTCCATTCAGTCTCAGCTTCTTCAGGCGTGTAGCCTAGAGATGCTATTGATTCTTCCAGTCCTGCGATCTCCGCTTCAAGCTCACTTATCTTCGTAGGGCGCTTCCTGCGCATCTTTTCGAGTGCGAGGTTTTGGTGTTTGTTCACGTTTTCAGCATTAAGTTTGTTGATTGCGGCCAGATTGTCCCTTGCCGCGCCAAACGCTTCTTCGAGTTCCGGCTGCACGACTCCGATTTGCAGCGTGACCTCTTCATTCACCTCGAATCCTTCGAAGAGTAGCCATTTGCGGGAAGCAAGATTGTCGTCAAAGCCCCAGAACTGGGGCGAATCAGACATCAGTTTGACGGCTTTGGCTACGTTGCTGTACTCGATGATGTCAGAGCCGTTGATTAGAAAGATGTAGTGATGAAGGATTTCGCCGTTCTTAACACCCTCTTTCTCTACGACGAAATCGAAAGGTGCGAGATCCCACGAGAGAGCGACGGCATTCCCCTTGTCCATAGGAAGGTCCTCAAGGATGATGTTCTCCGGGATGTGGACATCGGAAGGATCGAATACTGGCGCGATCTCGTCAACGGGAGCAGATTCGGTTTCATCCAGAGCGCCGCCCTCGTCGGCTTCATTCCCTGAATCGGCTTCACCTTCGGAGCCGGAAGCCTCTACTCCCTGCTCGTCGCCTGGAGGTTCCGCATCGGGATCCTGGGCGAGAAGCGGTGTGAGAGTGAACAGGAATCCGAGAATGACAAGCAGTAAAATCAATGCTTTTCGATTCACATAACACTCCTTCGCCGGAACGGTTCTCCCGCTCCCGGCATCGTTGGGCCGAACGACCCGTTCTTAAATCAATATAAAGCCAAGCCGTAACTCCGGAGCATCACGCTCTCAGAAGTCATTGAGCGTTCGCCTATTCAGGCTTTACAGAACCACCGCAATGATGACACACCTTGTTACGACAGGTGCAGTCATTTTAATCCTCAATCATCTCGACGTTGGCGCGGGGAATGATGACCCCGTTGCCGTCGCCGAAGTCAACTTCAAGTACACGCACTTTCGTTTCGCTTTCCACACGCGTAAGCTCGTGCGGAAGGCTCTTTACCTTGCCGATTTCGCCGAAGTACGGTTCGCGGATGACGCGAACAGGATCGCCAGCCTGCATTCCTCTCCTGTCCTTGCTTGCTGCAGTTTCTTCGAATCCGGAGCTTTCATCGGGGAACGGGATGATGATTTCCGGACGGATAACGCCTGCGCGAATCTGGGTAGCACCACTTATCGAGGTGCGTTGACCTTCGCGCTCCTTAAGGAGATCAAAGCCCTTCTGTGCCATCGCCATATTCCCGAATCCTTCGGTTACAACCAGCGTTGTGCCGAGTTTTTCAGTTCCAGTAATGGCGACGCCCAGGTCGTAACCAAGAACGTTCTTGAGATCCTTGTCGCTGAATCCGCCCGCAACAACGCCATTTACTCCGATTTCTCGGGCTTTCTCGAATGCTCTCGCTGTGATGAGTGATCCGCCCACGAGTATCTTGCCCTTGTGCTCAGGCGTGATCATGCTTTCCTCAAGGATATCTTTGGGTGAATCAGCAATTATGACCAAATCTCCGTTGGCTTCTCCGCAGATTCCGAAGATTCCCTGGATGAAGGTGGCCGTTGTTTCCATAACGACGCCTTCGTTCGGAACGATGTCGATAACCGTGCCGTCAATGTAGGCATGGATTTGAACGGGAAGGGGCGGTTCGCGGAGAATCACCTGACCGGTCGTATCACTAACGCGTTCGATGAATCCGTCAATCGGCGACTTTATGATGGTCCTGAGGAACGAAAGACCGAAAAGCGGCCTGTTCTGTGCGATCGGCTCGTCCTTCTTTACCGAATCCCCCTCCTTCTTGAGCATGTAGTCCAAGATCTCGTCTGGGGTGATTCCGAGTATATTGACCACGTTAATGGTTTGTACGCCGCCCGGAAGGTCGGTCTTTGCAACGATTTCTTCTGCCTTGAGCCTTTGTCCTTTTTCAACAAGTACATCGCCCTTGAGCGGCAGGATGCGGTCGACCGTGATGGTCGTTCTTCGCGTTACCCTTAGGCCGGGTGTGTATGCATGTGCCAAGTCTGCACCTCTAAATTACGTTATCGGAGGCCCATCCGCGGGTTACGCGGAAGGACAGCCTTCAACAGCAACAAAGCTTACTCGAAGTCGAGATCCTTCTGATTCTCGTACATGAGCACCATCATAAGATAGCCCCATGGCATCGTTACGATGATGCCGATACCGAATACAATTGCTCCGATACCGCCGAGAATACTTCCGACAAGTATTACGAGAATCCAGCTTCCGATTCCGGCCATAAACGCCTTAATCGTCCACTTGAGCGCTTCGATTGCGCCCATACCCCTGTCGATGATTGCAAACAAACCTGGAATGACAAAGAAGTAGATAACGATTGAAACGAGTATTCCAAGTATCGGAATCAGGTTAACTAGAATCGACACGATCGCAATGATTATGACGTAGAGAAAAAGCTGCCCGAAGCAGTCCCAAGCCCCGAAGATGTCGCTGATTTCAGCTTTCTCACCCCGTGCTGTTTTAAGAAGAGCGCGGTAGTATCCCGCGGCGAAGCCGATATTGGCGATTGGAACCCAGCAAACCAAAGCGAAGATGAGCGTGATGAGAATGAGATTGCCCATGTTGCTTGTCCACATGCTTGTGGCCTCGCTGAAAATTGCACCAAAGTCTCGGTCAGCAGGGCCCGCTGCCGGCTCCGGTGTCGACTCTGAAAACGAGCGCTGTTCATCCTGTGGATTCAAGTTTTCCATCATTCAATTCCTCCCCTAAATAAAATTGGGAATATCTTCGGCCCGAAGGCCGTAAGAACAAATCAAAAAACAAACCTGACTATTGTACCTCTATGTGGCCGCGCTGGATGTTAGAAAGATCGGGATATGCATCCATAGCACGAATCCACTTGAGAATGGCTTCCATCTGACTTTTACGGTCCTTTGGAATAGCCAGCGGCCTTCCACGCGTATCAAGCACGATACCTACAACTCCGCCGTGTGCCTTTTCTCTGACCATCCTTCCTTTGCCTTGCCCGACATCAAAATGTCTCGACGGATGAATTTCGACATCCGCTTCCTCACCGACCGGCAGCGGGAACAGCTTTAACTCACCGAAGGGCATCTCGGCTTCCTCGATCCTGCCATCGGGGAATGTGATCTTGTATGTGATGCACTTATCACCTGGGCGCGCCTCGCCAACAGGGCAGATCGCGCTGCCGAGATAGATCATGCAGTCGCGGTTGAATACTTCCTGTGCGGCGCGTTCATGCACAGTTGAAAGCACGCCGAGATGCGGCATCATAAAGATGCTGTCTACGGCGAGAACAGTGAATGCTTCCGGTTGGAACGCGTCGAGGAGCATCAGCATGCTCTGATTGCGCCTTGGCGCGTGCGACACTACGCCGCCGGAGCCGACGAGCAGGTCGAGACTGAGCATTCTGATCAACGTATCGCCGCTCGCATCCTGGCTGAACGCATCCGAGATGCTCCGTTCCTGCTGCACACCTTTCAATCCAACTGCGAGTGATTTATGCTGGTCGAATGCCATCCGAAGCGCTTCCCGCGCAAGGGCATGTTCGAAAACCAATTCTTCGAGCATCTGCGGGATTGTGGTCGGACGGATCATCTTGTTCTTTATGCGGTTACGCAGGTCTTCTTCCTCCATATCGAAAGGAATCCAGCGCATCACGTTTTCGAACTCTGCTTCGGCCATCACGTTTGATACTGAATAGCTCATTCCGAGGTTCGCTGAAACGCTCCTGTTGAAGACGCGCTGGTCTTCTACCTTGAAATCGCTGAATACATCTGTCGTCGCGCCTCCGATATCCACTCCGATAACGTTCATATCCTGGCGCTTGGCGATAGTCTGGATAATGAGGCCCATTGCGGCGGGAGTGGGCATTACCGGCGCGTTTACCCACTTCAGGAGCTTGTCGTAACCCGGCGCCTGCGCCATCACGTGTTCTTCGAACAGATCCTGAATCTTCTGACGAGCGGGGAAAAGATTCTCCCGTTCGAGTGTCGGACGGATGTTCTCGGTTACTGTGAGCGCAGTTTTTTCACCGAGTACACCGGTGACCTTATCGCGCGCGTCCTTGTTTCCTGCATAGATAACTGGCAGCTGGTAGCTATGGCCGAGGCGCGGTTTTGGGTCCGCGCTCGCGAGGAGCTCCGACATCTCGACGACATGACTGACTGTTCCGCCGTCGATGCCCCCAGAAAGGAGGATCATATCCGGACGCAGTTTTCTAATTCGGTCGATCCGCTCGTGCGGCAGACGCTTGTCGTTGCTTGCAAGGACATCCATGACGATCGCACCCGCGCCCAAAGCCGCGCGCTGCGCGCTTTCACCGGTCATAGTGAGCACGACTCCGGCAACCATCATCTGCAATCCTCCACCCGCAGACGATGTAGAGATATAAGCGTCCACGCCCTTGCCGGAATTGGAACCGAAGATGAATGGAGCCTTGACAAGATCTGTGTCCTTGCTTGGATCGATGATATTTCTTCCCGAAAGCTCTTCAAGCTCCTGTATGCTGTTGAGTACGCCCTTCGTCACGTCCTCGAATGGTGCTTCGACGGTTGTGGGCGCTTCGCCGCGGAAAGTCTGGCGATAACATCCTTCTGATTCCACATATTCGATAAGAATCGCCTTGGTCGTAGTCGAGCCACAGTCGGTTGCCACGATTACCTTGATCGTTTCGTCACCGTTAACTTTCTCCATCCACTCCTCGCTCATCGTTACGTTTTTCGTTATCCACCGCAGAAAGACCGACTTTTTCCGAGCGCTTCCGATCGTTAAGCCTGTCCTCAAGGTATTCAATCAGAAAATTTACGCTGTCGCGCTTTTCGAACGCTGCCTGGCAAGAAACAAAGAAAGAATCATCCGTTACAAAACCGAGGAAGGGCTGGAGCATGACCATAACCTGGCTTGCAAGGAAGTTCATCGGACGAAGCGATTCGAGTGCCATAATCGCGGGAACTTCGAGCCGGCGATGAACAATCAAATCGCCGACGCGCATAATGGCTTCTTCGTCGCTCTTTTCAAGCAGGGGCTCCTCATAGCCGATACCGAACGCGTGCTTGAGTTTTTCGACGAAGCTCATTTTCTTTTCACTCACGCTGGTCACCGTCACTTCTTACTTGCCTTCTTCCTTCCCGGCTTTTTCTCGTAAGCCGTATTCTTCACGATTTCAAGCTTCCCTCCGATGAATTCAACGATTTCAGCCCGGTTCTCCATTCTCTTTGGGAATCGCATAAAGCATCCCCTGAATTTATCGAGCCAGGAATCCTCGACCATCGTTTTGAGTGCAGCGCCGAACTCGTCATACACACACCGCGTGTAATGGCTCCACGGCTTGAAACTTATCCTCAAACCCGAATAAAAAACAGCCGCCCCCTCGTGGGACAGCTCGTAGGTTACGGGAACAAAAAACGGAAGCAACCAGGCTGCCAGCAGTACTGCGGCGAGCATGGTCCACGAAGTTCCGGTTCCCGCAGGTGACGTGAAGTATACCATAGCAAGCGCCGCGACAATGCATACGACGAGCCCAGCGAACTTTGCGGGTTCCTGAGCGCGAAAGCTGAACGTCCACGAAAGCAACTCCTTTTCCCGATCTGCCTTCTGCTTCGCATCAGCGCCATTGATTTGATCCTCGGTCAAAACAGGCTTTTATAGCACAGCGGATTCACGCGCGCAAGCGAGGATGCACATGTTCGTTCGATGTCAAGTTCAACGCCCCGATGTGAAGCTTCTGTGCGTTTTTCTGCTTTCCCCCTGGTGAACGATTTCTGACACTTCTGGGCCGTGGCATCGGCGGAGTTGGGTTAATCCTTGGAGCAATCAGAAAGCTAACAGTTGCGTAGCCTAAACAATTAGAGAATCCTGTAGCCTGGTTGGGATGAGGTGCAGATCGAAAAGCGCCTCCCGCCGTGTTCTATTCAATGCAATTCTCAGGTGAGAGGGCTTCTTGGACAAGACTGTTCATTGCGACAGTTTTGCTCCTAAGGATCTAACCTGCATTGCGCTACCGGACTTTCTTCACCTTCCAAAGCAGAGACGGGTGCCTGGAGATGCGATCCTGGAGTTGTCCGTCTTCGGTCAGTAAGGAGGAATCGATCTTGCCCTCCTCAAGGATCAGGTTGAAGAATTTCAACTCGTTATCTTGAAGCGGAAGCAGTGAGTCTAAGCTTTCCTTGCACTCATTAACTAGGCGAGCGCCATAGCCTCTAGCTTGCTCCTGATTATCAGATTTCCTTAAGCACGGCAGAAGATCATTCTCGATTTCTGCTTCAGTGAACATCACATCTTCAACGATTACCTCGCGCCAATCCGTAGTGCTCATCGCGCCATATACAACAAAAGCGACTCGCAACTTCTCCTGATCAAGCACCTGTGCGCGCAGGATTTGATTGCTGTCAAACAAGTCTCGAGCCTGGTGCCTGGACAGCAAAGCAGCCAGCTTTCCTGCAGCAAGCTCGTGCAAATCCACGATGCGGATTTGTTTGGCCTGCCAGGCTCCCAGAACCTTAGAGTCCATGGTTTTCAAAGGCCATAGCGGCACTCGGTACATGTAATTAACGTCTACGAACAAATTGCGTTTTTGGCCAAAAGGGCTTCTGTACTGCAACCTCCATCTGCCGCCTGCATAATCTTTTGGCTCGTGCCTTATGTCGAATCCCTCGCGATTGAAGACTCCCCGCATCGCCTGCACTATATCTGGCCGTTCTTCCAACATGGCTTTTCTGTTTTCTTCGCTTACATAGTTCAGGTCGATATCAACGGATAGCCGGGGCACGTCGAGAATGAATAAGTTAAGCGCGGTTCCGCCCTTCAATGCGAGCTTGCCATTGAGGAAGGGATGCGCCTTTAGCGCGTTGAGCAGTTCCAGCAGATGTGCGACCGTTTCCAGTGTCTCCACGTCGAAGCCTGTTGCTTCAGCTTCCAATGTTAGTCGTTCTGCTGATATATTCATAAGACCTTCGACCACGATTGCTCGAGCACTTGCACTGGCACCACCAGGTTCCAGGCTGAAACCAAGCGCCCGGAACTCCGCTTGCTTCGCTCCAGATAGCGCGGCTGCTTCGGTCGATGCTTGGACAATTGCCATAGGTGATGATCCTCCACCATCAACTGCTCACGGTGGCGCTCGAGGAAGAATCCCACCTTGGCCACGATTGTAGCGTTTCCAAGCAGCAGCGTGTACTCGATCACTTGCTCAAGGTTGAAGTACTCGACCGATTCCAGCGATCGCCAAATTTCCTCCCAGCTGCCGGAAACATCGGGACGGTCTAGAACATCCACAAGTGTGCGCTCCAAAGATGTGACCCGTATATCCATCCCTGCTCGATCACAGGTTTCGACTCCCATATCCTCTTTACCTGACCGTCGCAGCACCATAGGTGTTTTCACACCTCGGAACTCCCGCGATTGGAACCTGAAGGGACTCGGTGGACGGTGTGCGGTATAGGTATACCGGTTTTGAATTGAGTAAGCTTTGCCATAGAATTCCAGCGCCGTATGGTACGAAAGAACAGCATCCGTTTTGACCCGTGCAGCTACTAGGTATGGATCAACGGCATGCGACTTCGTACTCACGCCATGCGGAACATACGCATACAAACCACGACGCACCATTAAAACGCGTCCCATGTTTCGTTGATGTGCAAGCACGGCTTCTTTTACTCTGCTACCGGTTTCTCCGTTGCTATGCAAGTACTCGCGCAACTCCTCCCCAGTGAACACTGGACGACTTCGTAAAAATCGATTTAGTATCTCAGGTAACATGCTTGACACCGGTAGACGAAACCCAGATTATTATATGGGTTATTCGATTCATTGTCAAGTAACACTCCAAGTAACTTGACATTGGGACACAATACCCAGATATATACATGGATTACGAGTTCACATGTCAAGTGAGTTTAGAAGTTTGAATTGTGGAGTGCGTAATCCTTTGTATAGCATGTGTAGTGCGGTTGAGCTAACGCTCCCGCAGGCAAACCCGGTGATTCCTTATCGGAAACTGCCGAAATCGGTCATTGTGATATAAACTATGGATGGTGAGCCGCGCGTCGGTTATGCGTTTGCGCGGCCTTCCGATTTCAGGTTGTTTTCGTTGTGATGTATGGCTGAGATTCCGAAGAAGTACAAGCCGCTTGAGCGGGAAATCGTTTGGCAGAAGTATTGGGCCGAGAAAGGCGTGTACAACTACGATCGCGCGCGCCCGCGCGCGGAAACCTATTCGATCGACACTCCGCCGCCCACTGTGAGCGGCCTAATCCATATGGGGCACGTATTCAGCTACACACAGATGGACATCATCGCTCGTTACAAGAAGCTGCGCGGGTACAACGTTTTCTATCCGTTCGGGTTCGACGACAACGGGCTGCCCACAGAGAGGATGGTGGAGCGGCGCATCGGCAGGCGTGCGATAGAAATGCCCCGTGACGAGTTCATCAAGCTCTGCCTTGAAGAAACGGCGAGAACAGAGACCGAGTTCAAAGAAATGTGGCGGCGCATCGGCCTTTCCGTGGACTGGCGGTTCGAATATTCGACGATAAACGAGGCTAGCAGGCGCGTCGCGCAGAGTAGCTTTATCGACCTTTACAAAAAGGGACATGTTTACAGAAAGGAAGAACCGACGATCTGGGATGTGGACAACCGCACGGCGCTCGCGCAGGCCGAGATGGAAGATCGCGAGCTTGACAGCGTTTTCAGCGATATCCTGTTCGAGTTCGAGGACGGAACGAAAGTGGCTATTGCAACGACCCGCCCGGAGCTTCTGCCAGCTTGCGTAGCCGTGATCTGTCATCCAGAGGACGAGCGTTACAAGCGCTTCGTCGGTGGACGGATCAAGACGCCATACTTTGACATCGAGGTGCCGGTCTTCACCGATCCGCTCGTGGATATGGAGAAGGGAACCGGCATCGTGATGTGCTGTACGTTCGGCGATATGACGGACATCGAATGGTGGAGACGCTACAAACTTGAGACGCGGATCGTGATAACTCCTGATGGCAGGCTGAACGAGCTTGCCGGGGAATTCGCAGGATTGACGCTCAAGGAAGGTCGCAAGGCGATTGTCGAGAAGTTGAAGGAGCACGAGCTACTTACGAAACAAGAGAAAATCAAGCACATGGTGAAGTGCGGCGAAAAGAGTCGCGCCCCTGTGGAGTACATCGTTTCACCCCAATGGTTCGTGCGCGTTCTCGACCGCAAGGATGAGATCATCGCGCGCGCGCGCGAAATCAGCTGGTGGCCCGAGTTCATGTGGGTGAGATTCCAGCACTGGGTGGAGAATCTTGCCTGGGATTGGTGCATCAGTCGCCAGCGTTACTATGGAGTTGCGTTCCCTCTCTGGTACTGCAAAGCGTGCGGCGAAGTGAAGCTTGCGGACGAGAAAAGCCTGCCCATCGATCCTCTCGCGGTCGCACCCGATACGCCGTGCAAGTGCGGCTCAACCGATTTTGAACCCGAGAAAGACGTGATGGATACATGGATGACGAGCTCCTGTACGCCGCAGCTTGCATCGGGATGGGTGGACGAGCCGGAGCACTTCGAAAAGCTTTTTCCCTTCAGCATGCGTCCGCAGGCGCACGACATAATCCGAACCTGGGCGTTCTACACGATAATCAAGGGGCTTCTGCACGAAGACAAGATGCCGTGGGAGAACATTTTCATAAGCGGACACGCGCTAGACGAAAAAAGGAAGAAGCAGTCGAAATCGAAGGGCAACGTGGTCGAGCCGAAGAAGTACATAGATATGTTCGGTGCCGACGTGCTTCGCTACTGGACATCAACTGCGAAGCTCGGCCTCGATACGAGTTTCAGTGAGAAAGTCCTTTCGCTGGGCAAGAGACTCGTGACAAAGATTTTCAACGCAAGTAAGTTCGCGCACATGCACCTAAGCGAATATGATGGCGGTGAGCCAGATGAGTGGCATGTAATCGACCGCTGGCTTATCTCGAAGCTCGGGCGTATCGTGGAATCCGTCACGAAGTCGTACGACGAATACGAGTTCAGCGACGCGCGCTCATCGGTGGAGGATTTCTTCTGGGCGCAGTTCTGTGACGATTATCTGGAACTTGCCAAGGGCAGGCTCTATAGCGAAGAGGATAAGTTTGCCGATATGCAGAAAAGCGCGCGCGCGACGCTATACCGCGCGCTTCTCGCGATTCTGAGGATGTTCGCGCCAACACTCCCACACATTACCGAGGAAGTTTTTTCCTGGATGTATGCCGAGCGGGAGGGAGCTTTGAGCATCAACGCGGATGGCTGGCCGGACGCTGGAGAATTCACGCGCGATGTTCGTGCGGAACAACTCGGCGATCTTGCATGCGAGCTTCTCGCCGGCGTCAGGAAATACAAGAGCGAGATCAGCGTTTCGATTAAGCGTCCCATTGCAAGGCTTGTGGTTGCCCGCGGAACTCAAAAGCCTCCAGGGGATGATCTCTGGGAGGCTCTGAAGAATAACGAGGACAAGGTTCTATTCGACTTTATCAATGCTGCGAATGTACTCGATATCGAATTTGCAGATGAATTTCCCGAATACGCGCGCCGCGATGAAACCGGCACTGAGGGAGATGAGCGGCCTGCTGACGACGAAACGACGACAGGATCGACTGAGTCTCCTAACGGAGTTTTTTATATCATTGCCGAGCTTGCGCCATCTGATGGCGAATCGCGCGCGCGATAGAGGGCGCGGTAACGGACGAGTTCGGAGATTTGCAGGCTCTCAAAGAGTGATTCCGCGCGCTACTGCGAAAGAATATGCTTGCTTATGTTAGCAGCGAGGTTGCGCGCCACGTCGAATATGCACTTGCTGATCTCGCTTTCCGGATCGCGGGCAACTTCCGGCACGCCCGCATCCGATGCCTTGCTGAGCAGGCTGTTGATCGGGATTTCGCCGAGGAACGGCACACCGAGACGTTTCGCTGTGTTTTTGCCCCCGCCGCGCCCGAAGATGTCGGCTTCATTGCCGCATTCCGGGCAGATGAAGTAACTCATATTCTCGATGATTCCGAGCACGGGGACGTTGAGCTTTTCAAACAGTCTTGCGCCTTTCGCCGCGACCGAATACGCGATCTTCTGGGGCGTGGTCACGATTATGCCGGCGGTCACAGTCAGATTCTGGACGATTGTAAGCTGCGCGTCGCCGGTTCCCGGCGGCAGGTCGACGACGAGATAGTCGAGTTTTCCCCAGTTCACGTCCGCGATGAATTGTTTTAATGCATTTCCCACCATCGGGCCGCGCCAGATGATTGCCTGATCCGGACCCACGAGGAAGCCGATGCTCATTACCTTGACGCCGTACGCATCTATCGGGATCATCTTTTTTTCGGGCGTGACAGTGGGATTCTTACCGGCGACACCCATCATCATCGGAATACTCGCCCCGTAGATGTCCGCGTCGAGCAGTCCAACCACAGCGCCTTCCTTCGCGAGTGCCACGGCCAGGTTTGCAGCGACCATGCTTTTGCCCACGCCGCCTTTGCCACTCGCAACAGCAATAATGTTTCCGGCGTTAGGAAGGAGATTCTGCGGCGTGATCGTTGCCCTAGGCTTTACTTCGCGCGCGTCCGTCGATGCTTTAGGCTTTACTTCCCGCGCGTCCATCGTTATGTCAACCTTACCCACGCCTGGGATCGCGGATACGTATTCATGTGATTGGTCGCGTATCTGATCTTTCCTCGGGTGTGTGGGAGTCATAAGCACGATGCGGAAGCTGACGTTTCCGTCCTCGTCGATCTTCAAGTCCTCGATGAAGCCGAGAGAGACGATATCCTTGTGAAGATCAGGATCGATCACTTTCGACAGCGCTTCAAGCACCTGTTTTTCAGTAATCATCAAATCAGTCATTGCAATCTCCTGATTGAACAGAATAAGCCTGGCGGTCGTAAAACCATGATATCCAGGTACACCATTATTATCGCGCCGGGCGTCCTTTAGCCAAATAGTATACGGCTAATCAGGCGATTTACACTGCGAGACGGCGAAATCGAGCCTTGCATCCTGTTTCGGAACATGATAGCAGACCTTGTCGTCTAACAGAATTGAGCTGCTTGGCAGCTCTGGTTCCGCAATCTGTTTATGTCGAATGATTCGGTTTGAATTCTGAGGTACAATAAAGGAGTATGGTGCAGAAACGGAAAAAGCCCGCCGATCCCTTGATGGAAAAGCTCCTGTCGCTTAAGCGCAGGAAAAGGATGCTCTTTCTGATCAAGGCTGCGGGTGAATGTGTCGGAATCGGACTCGTGCCTGTTCTGCTCGGATTGATTCTTGTGAAGCTTCGAGGATGGCCGTTTGATCCGCTTCTTTACGGCTCATGTCTCGGCGCGGGGCTTGCCGCGATCTGGATAGTGTGGCGCGGTGTGCTTTCGCGCATTCGCATTATCGAGTGTTCGCATGATGCCGATGTAGCGCATCACCTGAAGGACAGGCTGACGAGTGCGCTGTACTTGAAGCCCTTCAGGAAGCGCGATCCGATGGTGAATGCGTTGATCGATGACGCGAATGAAAAGAGCGGGCGCGTCAACCCGAAGGCTGTTTACCCCTGGCGGTTTCCGGAAAGCTGGCGGTTATCCGGTGTCGCCGCGCTTTGTACGCTTATGATCTTTTTTGTGCCGTTTCTCGGCTGGTTTGAAAACGAGGGCGCAAGGGAGGATCGCCAGCAGATAATCGAGACGGGGAAGAAACTCATCAAACTTGCGAAAGAAGTTGAAAAGCAGGAAAACAAGCTTCGAATCGAACAGAAAACCAACCTGCCAGAAAAGCTCAAGAAGATTGGTGAGAAATTCGAGCTGGGAAAACTCGACAAAGGCAAAGCGCTTGAGGAACTCAACAAGCTTCGGGATCAGATCAAGGATTCTGCGAAGGATGCCAGAAAGCCTGCAGAGGAGAAATTTCTTGCCGATCTTTCGAAGAAGCTGATGGCGGATGATGCATCGAGAAAGCTCGGCGAAGAGCTCAAGATGAACGATTTGAAGGGGCTTCTCGATGAGCTAAGAAAGCTTCAAGAACGGCTGGAGCAGAACAAGCTTTCCGATGCCGAGCTTGCGGCACTCGAAAACCTGTCTCAGAGCATGAAGGAGGCGTTTGAAGCCAACCCGGAAATCGGCGAGTTGCTCGACAAGGAAGCGATGGAACGCGCTCTCAAAAGCCTTGAAGAAAACCTCGCTAAGGAGCGCGAGCTGAGGAAGAAGATGAAGAGTATTCTCCAGGAACTCAAGGAAGCATCCGAGCGGTTCAATCTTGGGCTGACTGAATGCGGGCTTGAAAACGATACGGAGGATGTGGAAAAGGCGCTTGAGAAGCTGCTTGATGAATTCATAAAGAATGGAAGCTGCAGCAAGCAGGCGATCGGCGATATGCGGAAGGCGGTCGAGGAAGCGAACGAGGCAATGCAGGATAGCGGAAGTTCCGCGCTTCAAAAGAGACTCGCGCAGGACAGGGCGGACGAGATGCAGGAGCTGCTCGACAAGCTTGAGCGGCAATGCGACAAAACCGGCGGCTGACGCAGCGGAATGGCTCAGGGGCTGGGCCGGATGGGGTCAGGAATGGGGGGCGAGGGGATGTCCGATGAAGAGCTCTTGGGGATGCTCGCCGGGGAGCTTGACGAAATAATGAAAGCCCTGCGCGCGGGCAAATATATGACGCGCGAAAGCGGAAAGGGTGCAAGCAGCTGGGGTTATGGAACATCCAACTTGAAGTCCGACAGCACACCCGGGACTAGTGAGGGTGAGCGGAGCGAGCGCGATGTTGAAGGTGCGGGTTTCGAGCGAAGCGAAATCAACTTCGATCCGATCTACGCGCCCGAACAAGTTCCTTCTCAGACTTACGATACGCGCGTGCGCGGAAGGATAGGCGAGGGCGGAACAACGCTTATGCAGGAATTCAGATCGCTTCCGACGAGCGCAGAGGGCTTAAGCGATTATTACGACATAGTCAGCGCATACACGGGAGCGGAGGAGCGGGCGATAGACGCGGAGGACATTCCGCCGGAATTCAGGGATCTCGTGCGCGATTACTTCAGCGGCCTGAACGACCCGAAGGACGGTATGATTCCTTCGATTGACGTTGAAGAAGAGAGCGATGACGAAACCGATCTGCCTTTGAGCGAAGATGGTTCAAGGCTGGAAGTGCTTACCGAGGAAGGTCACGATACAACCTAAGCCGATATCGGTCGCTGTATGTGTTGGAACAATTCGGCGAAGTCAGTCTTAATCTTCCGCGAGCTTCAGAAAACTATCAACGAGACCGTTTTTTTCGAGGATTTCGCGCACTTCGTCGCGCGAGAGCGCGGACTGGCTTAGTGTGCTGTACCCCATCAGTTCCGGCCCGTCGTTCGGCACGGGCGGCGTAAACTGGGCCGGGATTACGAAGAACCGCTCGGTTTCATTTGA
Organism: bacterium; assembly: GCA_021158185.1. Lineage (GTDB taxonomy): Bacteria > 4484-113 > 4484-113 > JAGGVC01 > JAGGVC01 > JAGGVC01. Next base: position 47,617 of record JAGGVC010000095.1, read on the forward strand.
CGCAGAGCGCTCTTCGGATGTCATCAGCTCTTCCTGTACTTTTTCGCCGGGTCTCAGTCCGGTGATTTCGACAGAAATATCCTCCGGCTTATGCCCGAATTTGGGCGCGTACGTATCAACCAGGACGGCGATCAAATCGCTGATGAGCACGACCGGCATCTTCAGAATGTAGATTTCATCGCCGCGTGTTTCAGCGGCTGCGCTCAGGACGAGGTCAACCGCATCCGGAATGCTCATGAAAAACCGGCGCATCTTGGGATGGGTCAATGTTACAGGGCCGCCATTACTGATCTGGCGGATGAAATGTGGAATCACGCTTCCCCTGCTTGCAAGCACGTTTCCGAATCTGACGACGCTGAAAGCGCTTTTTCGCTCACCCTTGTAGAGATTCGCTGCAAGCACGAGCCTTTCTGCGAGAAGCTTCGTCGCACCCATCGTATTTGTAGGACTCACTGCCTTATCGGTGCTGATTGCGATCAGGCGCTCGATCTCGTGCTCAATTGCGGCCTCGATCAGGTTTTGTGTGCCGATAACGTTTGTTTTTACTGCTTCAAACGGGTTGTATTCACAGGCGGGAACGTGCTTCAGTGCTGCGGCGTGGAAGACGATATCAACGCCTTCGCACGCGCGCATCACGCGATCATGATCGCGTACGTCGCCCAGAAGGAACCGCAGGTTGTCGTGCTCGATGAATTCCTGCGACATCCGATACTGGTTGAATTCGTTACGTGAAAGAACACGTACGACACCGGGGCCGAGCGCAAGCACGCGGCTTACCAGCTCGCGGCCTATGCTGCCTGTGCCGCCGGTAACTAGTACGGTCTTGCCCTTTAGAAACGCTTGGTTTTCGATATCGTCCACCCTTAAGGCCGAAGCGGCCAATTTGTTTATCGTCAAAACAGCTGCATTCCTTGATGCAAGGTGCGTCCGGGTTGGAAATCGCGCAAGGGATCGAGAGCGTAGCACGGATATGGAAAAAAACCAGATCAAGATCATGGAAAAATGTGCCGATTGCTGTTGGCAGTCTGTTGATGGGTTGTTTATTATCAGTGTTTATGAAATGTTGGCAGATGTTAATATCGATAATGTGAGAATATAGTTATGTTTTGTATGCGAGTATTATGTTGAACTATGTTGATGAATGTTTGCGACAAGGTATTTGTAAAAAAATCAGAAAATAGCGAGTTGTCAACACGTAATGTGTTGCAAAATTGTCGAATTTGATATATTATTGTACGCGCGGGCGAAGGAGCGCTCAGGGCTTGTCAGATTGGCTTGGTCCGTTTTGTTTGGAGTTGCAGTTGACGGGATTGGCATGTCGAGTTTTCTTGGATTTAAGGGCATTGCAAGGCAGGATGAACGCTGATGCTTGATCAGTTTCTAAAACTCTTTTCACGGTTGACGCCTGTAACGAAGCTGTACTTTGGCGTTGCCGCGGTAATTATCTTTAGCATGTTTATTGCGATGATCGCCTTGTGGCGTCCGGTGAATATGGCTCCCCTTTATACTGAATTGACACCCGCGGATGCATCGTCGATCATTGAGGAGCTAAAGGCAGAGGGAGTAGATTATCGTCTTGCCGCGGGTGGCTCGACGGTTTATGTGCCGGCTGATTCCGTGCCTGAGCTGAGAATAAATATGGCTGGCAAGGGACTTCCGAGTGCGGGGGTCGTCGGTTTCGAGCTGTTTGACAAGGGCAAGATGGGTGTAACTGAAACCGGCATGACGATCGATTACAAGCGAGCACTGGAAGGCGAGTTGATGCGCACCCTGATGGGGCTGACCGAAGTAAGAGCGGCAAGGGTGCATTTAGTGCTTCCCAAGGAGACGAGCTTCCTTGCAGAACCGGAGCCTTCTTCCGCGAGTGTGGTGCTTCATCTTACAACGGGGGCGCGGCTTCGGGATTCACAGGTGAAGGGCATAGTTCATCTGATTAAGCACGCTGTAGAGAACCTTGCCGAAGACGGTATTACGGTGACAGACGGGGATGGGAATATTATTTACGGAGCAAGCAGCGACAGCCCGGTTTCGGGTGAGCAGCTTGCCTACAAGAGAAAGGTTGAACGCGATCTGGAAGCCAAGGTTGTCAAGGTTCTCGAAAGGGTATACGGATCGGGAAAAGTTGCAGCCGCCGCAACCGTTGAGATAGATTTCAGTAGTGTTTCAAAGCAGTCGGAGGAGTTTTCACCAGTTGTCGGTGATCAGGGGATCGTTCGCACGGAATCTCTATCTGATACTGAAAAAGAAGTCAGCGCAACCGGCAGCGGCGGTATCCCCGGAACGTTCAGCAATATTCCGGGTTATGTCGGCTCGACTGGTGACGGAGGCTCAAGCGAAACGGAGAGCAATTCGACGGCCACCAGAGGTTACGAGGTCAATCGTCTGATAACGGAGACCGAGCTTATGGGCGGAGCAATCATTTCCCGCTCGATTTCAGTCGTGATTACCGACGAGGATTTCAGCGATGTAAAGCGTGTTGATGCGGAAGGGCTGATTGCGGCGGCAATCGGCGCGAATATCACGGGCGGAGATAAAATATATGTAACAGGCAAGCCCCCTTCTCCTGTTGGTGCTCCTGAAGGCGGAGTGATTGTGAGAGCAATAGGCAACCAAAGGCTCAGCGATTATATTCGTTATGCAATTGCAGCAATTATTGTTATTGTTGCGCTTCTCGTTTTACGCGGAATGGTTAATACGCTTGCGCCAAGCCTGAAGCTTGCACTTGAAGGGATCGATATCCTGGACGAGGTTCCGAGCCTTGATTTTGCACTCAGAGCAGCAGAAGAAGAAGCCATGGACGAGGATCTGGCGTTTCGCGATATCAAGCGCGTCAAGGAAGTTCCTCGAACCAAGCATATGCAGATTCGAGAGGAAGTAATTAATCTGCTCAAGGACAATCCGGAAGGCGTCGTAAAAATGATAAGAAACTGGCTTCTCGAAGATTAGTCGGGCTTTTATGCGATAAAAATGCAACGGTCGAAGTCCTAAGTAAATAATTACTTTGAAAAATCGGCGCATTCAATTAGAATATCCCTTGCTTTGCTCAGAACGCGCGCGGCTGGTTTTTTGACAGGCAAGTTTTTCCGGATTCGGTATGGATTATCAGGATTTAACGGGACGGCAGAAGATTGCGGTTCTCCTCATCGGTCTTGGGGAGGAGGCTGCCAGCTTGATTTTGAACAAGCTTTCACAGGAAGAAGTAGAGGATATTACTGTCGAGCTCGCGAGTATGCGTGCCGTTCCACCTGAATTGCAGGAGCCTGTATTGGACGAGTTTTACAGTATGCTGCTCGCACAAAGCTACATTAGCCAAGGCGGTGTCGGCTATGCAAAGACAATCCTCGATAAGGCGCTCGGTGAAGAGCGTGCAAACGAGGTTTTGGGCAAGCTATCCAGCATTATCAGATCGACCCCGTTCGACTTTCTCAAAAAGACCGATCCGGTACAGCTTCTTTCGTCCATACAGTCAGAGCACCCTCAGACGATAGCCCTGATTCTCGTTTATCTCCCGCCGGAGACCGCTGCGCAGGTGATGGCCGGGCTTCCACCCGAAATCCAGATCGATGTGACCAAGCGAATTGCAATGATGGATCGCACGAGTCCCGAGATGGTGCGCGAGGTCGAGCGTGTAATCGAGCAGAAACTTTCCACGGTTCTTTCTACGGAATTTTCGCAGGTGGGCGGTGTTGAATCCCTCGTCGATCTGCTCAATCTTGTAGACCGTGCCACGGAAAAGTCCATACTTGAAAATCTTGACGAGACCGATCCGGAGCTGGCTGAAGAGATCAGGAAGAAGATGTTCGTTTTTGAGGACATTAAAATGCTCGACGATAGATCTATTCAGCAGGTTCTTCGTGAAGTTGAAACAAAGGATCTGGCTCTCGCGCTGAAAAGTGCAACCGATGAAGTCCAGGAGAGGATTTACAAGAATATGTCCCAGCGCGCCAGCGCAACTTTGCAGGAGGAGATGGACTACATGGGGCCCGTCAGGCTCAGGGATGTGGAAGATGCACAGCAGCGCGTTGTGAACATAATCCGGAGTCTCGAAGAAAGGGGGCAGATTATTGTGGTTAGAGGCGGGGAAGATCAGTTTATTTAGCCGGATTGTCGGTAGTTTGAATAGGGTGTAGAGGAGGTCTTTCGGCGAGTTGAACAAGTGGTTGTATAAGGGTGAGCGGACGGTTTCGGGTATGCCGAGAGTACTCGATACTTGTTCCGATCTGGGTAAATTTGAAATCGCCTCTATCGAAAACCTAATCGGTAAGGACGAGGCTCTTCAACGCTACAGCAAAAGTGTTCTGAAGCATATCGCTGCTGTGCATCAGGCGCGCATCAAAGAAACGTTGGCCGACGCAGAAGAACGGGCTGCGCATATGCTTAAAAGCTCTCGCGCGGAAGCGGACAGATTACTTCGTGAAATCGAAAGTGATGCCGAACGAAAAGCGGCAGCTAAGCTTGTTGAGATATTCGAAGCAGCGAGGAAAGAAGCTGAGAAGATGAAAGCGGACGCGCGGAATGAAGTTTTGAATTCGTATAAAGCTGTTCTCCGCACCCTCAATTCAGCTTCAGAGGCAGTCGCAGATGCCCGTGCAGAACATCTCGCATCAGTCGAAGAGGAGGTTGTAACGCTCGTGGGACGCATCTGTCGTCACCTCGTTCGGCGCGAGTTTTCTTTGGATTCCACAATTGTGGCGAGGATTGTTGCATCAAGCCTAGAATATTTCGATTCGCAGGCCTCACTGATCGTGAAGATCGCGCCCAGTCATCACCGCATTCTTACAGCAGACCCACTTTTTGCCGATCATGTTAGTGATCTGGGGCTCGGTGCAGGTCGCATCGAATTTGTGCCTGACGCGAAAGTGAGCGAGGGAAGTGTTGTGGTGACAGACAGATTTGTCACATTTGACTACAACATTGATGATATGATAGAAAGCGCTATCCTGGATGCGGAAGCGCTTGTTTCCCGAAAGACGGGCTCGGATGACGAGGAGATGTTATCCGAGCAGGATGGTATGGAGTAATGGTGGTGCAGGGAGTGGTTGCTGTTTAGCTTCCAAGCCCAAAATGGAAGTGACGCTGTTTGCCGGAAACTGATGCAGCGTCGCTCGTGAGCTGATTCTTGCGGTTGCAATGGGAATACTGATAAACGCATTTAGCCGACTCGAAGAACGCGCGAAACCGCGCATTACAGGGACGATTACAAACATAGGCCAGCTCATTCTTGAGGCGAAGACACCGCGTGTATTTGTCGGAGAGCTCTGTTACGTTGAGGCTGACTATCCCGAATTCCATCGAATTCCGTGCGAAGTTGTAGGAATCAGGGATGGTACTACGCTTCTGATGCCTTTTCCAGCATTGGATAATCTATCGCTCGGTGCCAGGGTGGTGACAACAGGTCACAGATTCCGCATTAGATGCGGTCCGGGTATGCTTGGACGCGTTCTGGATGGTATGGGGAATCCTGTAGATGGGAAAGGAGACCTTGAAGGATGTCCGCAATGGCAGGATGTGAACCAGGAACCGCCGCGCCCGCTTAAACGACCGCTTATTCGCGACGTTATTTTCAGTGGGATAAAAGCAATCGATACAATGCTCACCTGGGGAAAGGGACAGCGACTGGGTGTGTTCAGCGGAAGCGGAGTGGGAAAAAGCACACTTTTCGGAATGATTGCCCGTAATTCGAGCGCGGACATAAACATAATCGGGTTGATCGGTGAGCGCGGGCGCGAAGTGCGTGAATTCATAGATGGAGCGCTCGGCGAGGAAGGCTTGAAAAGAAGCGTTGTGGTAACGGTTACGAGCGATGAATCACCCATTATGCGCATGAAGGGCGCGCTTGTACTTCATGCCATCGCCGAGTATTTTCGCGATGAGGGCAACGACGTTCTGATGCTCGTTGATTCACTGACGCGGTTTACTTACGCGCTTCGAGAAATCGGGCTTTCGATGGGTGAGCCGCCTACGACGCGCGGCTACACGCCATCGGTTTACGCGCGGATACCGCGGCTTTGCGAACGATGCGGGATTACCGAGAAAGGCAGTATCACCGGCCTTTATACCGTGCTAGTTGAGGGTGACGACATAAGTGAGCCTGTAAGCGATATTGCACGAAGCGTTCTCGACGGTCATATTACGCTTACAAGGAAGCTTGCCGAACGCAATCATTATCCGCCAATCGACGTACTCCAGAGCATCAGCCGTGTGATGACCGATATCGTTTCGCCTGAGCATATTGCGGCATCAACGTGGGCGCGGGAGGTTCTGGCGACCTATCGTGATGCCGAAGATCTTATCAATATCGGTGCATACACGCGCGGTAACAACGCCAAGATAGATTACGCGATCGATAATATCGATCGTTTGAATGCGTTTCTAAGGCAGGACAGGTTTGAGAGGATTCCTTACCGTGAAGCTCTGGACGATTTCCTTGATATGACATCCTCAAAGCCTGTGCCGGCAACATAGCGGATCGAGAAGGTCTTTTGCTGGGAGTTTGCTGGTAGAATAGAGTGGTGTTTGCAGTTTGTGTGGGTTGCATGAATTGCGGTATGGGGTTAGGTGTTGATGAGGAAGTTCACGTTTAGACTCGACAGGCTTCTTCACGTGCGCAAGATTGAGATGGAACGCGCGTCCGTGGAGCTTTCAAGGCGCGTGCAGGTGCGGAATTCAATCGAGATGAAGCTGGACGGCCAGCAACAGGAACTCGGAAGGAATTTCAACGAGAGAAGGATTGGAACGGGAAGCGCATTAAACGCCGAAGCCATGCTTGATATGGAACGATATTCACAGATTGTTCAGAGAATGATCGCTTCAACGACCGGGGAGCTGAATGAGGCATGTGATCTTGAAGTCCAATCGAGAGAGCAACTGCTCGAAAAGGCCAAGAAGAAACAGGTTGTCAGCCGCTTTCGTGAACGTAAATTCGATGAACACAAGAAGGAGAGCGGTCGTCTTGAACAGAAGGAGATTGACGATACTGCAGGGATCCAATACGTACGAGGAGAGGTAGGCAGTTCAACGTAGAGCGATTGATTAGAGGTTGCGAGACGATTGCGCCATTGATTTATCCTGAAAACATTCGGAGAGTGATCCAGGCATGTTCGAAATGCTGAGATTCTTGAAAAGCGAAGGGAAGCGCGTACTTCGAGTGCTTTCGTTTACAATCGTGTTTCTTTCGCTCGTTGTTTGTCTCGGTGCATTCCAGGCGATTGGTCAGACGGGTGAAGGTGAAGAAGAAGCCGAGATGGTCGATCTTGAAAGCACCGGCCCGTCTCGGAACAGTCCCATTCCGAACGATGAATTCCGTGCGCTGGCATACGCGCAGCTCGATGCGATAGCCCTGATGTGCAATTACTACTTCTTGGAGAACGGCGAGTATCCTCCTGATCTTTACGAGTTGATGGCGAGCAATTACTGGTTGGCAGATATGAATAACATCTTCACAGGAGAGCCCATACAGCAAGTGTTATATACACCTGCCGACCGGGATTTCGTGAAAGATCCCTACGGCTTTAACTTATCGCAGCAGACGGATGGCGCAGGGGGAGATCGGGAGGAGGGAGATCAATCGGGTGAGAGTGGGGATGCAGGCGGCGGTTCGCAGTCTTCCGGCACGGGTATCTATCAAGTTTATAGGGTTCCGCCCCGGCTCGACCCCGGTAAAATCGGCTTGATGGAGCCGGGCAATATCCTTTATTTTGGGCAGGGGAGTGCTTCATTGCAGATGATTATGTGGATGAACGGCGAGGTCTATGAGGAGTATTATCAGACCGTTCCCACTGAAAACGCAATCACTCGCCACCAGTTAGCAAAACGGATTTCCCCGTCGGATGATGTTGTGTTGGCAACTGCTGTCCTTGTCGAGGAAGTGCTGCCCCGAAGCTACAGCCGATGGCAGTTTTATGCAGGGCTTTCCCCTCTGCTTCCAAAGGATCTTGAATTTTTAACATGGTCTGAGCGTCTTGAAATATTCGATACGCTCCAGATTTATCCAAGAAACCCGCTTGCCCGCGCGCGAATCACCCTGGTCAAGGACTTCCGAATCGGAATGATTGCGGATCTGGATGATGACGCTATCCCGCCCGTGTATTGCATGTACGGCTCAAGACTGAGAACGCTAAGAGAGATGACCGATATAAGATACCTTGCAGAGCATATGGATGAGGTTATCGAGCGCGAACTCGGGTTCGGTGCAAGATAGGATGCGAGATTTCTTTACTTTCCGTTCGTTTGTAAGCACTGGCGCATGGCTTGTGATTCCTTTTATGTTGCTTCTTCCGATCTTGAACTCCTGCCAGCCTGATGACAGCGCGCTTGATTATGTTGCGCAGGTCAGACCCGCATTTGCAGAAGCTGCTGCACGTCCGATACGGGTTCTTCTTGCGAGCAGTTCAAGTTTCGAGGTCGCATCCCAGGGAAGGATGAATGTTTACAGCTCTTCCGGCGCGCTCGTCGAAGAGGATTTATCGGGAACGCTTACATTCAAGCTGAGCGGAGGAAGAGTCGATTTCCGCGGAGCTTCGTCCGATGAATTTACCGTACTTGCCTTTGGCGGATACCTTAGTATTGCAGGGAAGCAATATCGCGGAAAGATGCGAATCGCCGCGTGTGACAGAAAGCTATTACTGATCAACGTTATCGAATTGGATGAATACTTGCGAGGAGTCGTGCCAGCTGAGGTGCCCGCGAGCTGGCCGATAGAATCGATAAAGGCTCAAGCGGTAGCCGCGCGCACTTACGCTGTCAGTCGAATGATGGACAGAGCGGGGGAGCCTTGGGATGTTGTTGCTACGACCGCCGATCAGGTTTATAAGAGCATTGGCTCCGAAAAGGAATCCACCGATCTAGCAATTGCCGAAACAGCAGGACAGGTGCTTGTGTGGGAGGGCAGGCCGATAACCGCGTACTATCACGCTGATGCTGGAGGGTACACGAAGGAAGGACGCGCGCCGTACTTGAAGCCTGTTCCAAGCCTTGCTCCGGAATCCCCCTATTCATTCTGGGAGCTGACATATACGCCCGACGAATTCAGGGCGCTCCTTGAATCGGGAGGCATGCCGTACGGAGAGATAGCTGGAGTTGAAGGAAGCTACGACAGTTA
>JAGGVC010000050.1 GCA_021158185.1 bacterium
CCTGACGTGGTCTACTTAAAGGCTTTGGCTGAATTCAAAGCGATAGATGATTCATTTCCCAAGAACAAAAACGCGCAGTGGAAACCCGAATGGGATACGCTTAAACTCGATGCGATACGGCATGCAAGCGAGTTTGAGCCGGACAACGGCGCGTGGCATTTCCTTGCAGCATGCCAACTAAACCAGCTTGGCGAATGGGATGAGTCGGTTGAAGAGATGAAGCTCGCGGCCGACGCCTCTTTTTTTCGGATGCCAAGGACATTTCCTGCTAGAGAATGGGACTCTATTCTTCTCGATCTTTACGAAAATCCGAGGATTGCTTTTCAGGGCTGGTCTATGTTGAGTTCTGCTAGACTCCCCAATTACATTTCAATCAAGGATGCTTACAAGAACGCGCTTGTCGCAATTTCGCTATCAGGCGATATTGATGCGATGAACGCATACCATCGCGTAGCAGTTCGAATGACATGCAGCGAATCTTCATCTTTTATTGACAGACTTGTTGGAGCAGTATTGGTTCAAGTTATTGCGGATGGATACCTTGAGATCGTTGATCGGGATTGCGCGGGTGAACGGATTGCTGTAAAGCTTGTTGTAGAGCGCATGGATGGATTTGTGCGCGCGCTGAAATCATCACAAACGCATTATTCTTTTCCGGCGGAAATGCAGCTGACCGGTACGTATACGGACTTTTTTGAAAAGAAAAATCTGTACTTATATGGCTACAGCAAGTTGGGAAGGCAGATGATTGCTCAGGAGTATGTGAACAGGAAGTTCAGATCCGACCTTGCGAAAAGCACGTTCGAGCCCCTTCTTGCGTTCGATTATAACGATCCGGTTGGCTCGCTTGAGGCTATCGACGGCTGGGAGATGGGCAGGTCGAGCGAAGAAGGCTACGAAGAAAATGGAGCTGGTGACCAGACAGGGGGCGGCGACTGATGACGGCGATTCTGGAACAGATTCTTCCGGCTCAGAAGCAATCGCAGACGAGGAAGGCATTTCGTGAGCTATAACGCTGGCCACCCTACGATCTATTCTGCCAGTAGAGCAGCTCCACCCGTTCGCGGCCCCTGGCGGAATGCGCGTACTTCATGGTTTTATCCTGCTTGAAGCCTTGCCTCATAAGCGCATCGTGGTGAATCTGGCTTCCTGATGCAGCGCTGCACGCCTCGAATCTCACGATTTCATTCTCGCGGGCGAACTTGAGCGCACGCTCGATCAGCGCATCGATATGAGCAAGGTCGTCCTTGAGCGGCATGCCGTAAATGCACCACAGGTAGAGCGTCTTGTCGATATCAGCATCGGTAGGGCTTGTCGGATAGGCGAGTTTTCGAGCGGCACGCTTGGGAAAGAAGATGATGTGCCCGATTGTGGGTGGTCTTTCGCCTGGGGAATCAGGCTCGCGCTCGGCATAGAAACCGATTATCCCAAGCTCCCTTATGATGTCCGGCCAGAAACTTCCTATCAGGTCGTCGCCGGCCTCCCCCATCATTCCGCACGGTGTGCAATCAGGAGAATATTCCATTCGAGTCCTGTCATAGGGCTTAATCGTGAATTTCTTCGTCATGCCGAGTTCTCCGATTTGACCAGGCTTTTCAGCTGTAACCTGAGGGTTTCGAGCTGCTCATCGTTGTGCCAGTCTGCCTTGAACGGTATACCGTTTATGAAAAGCCAGCCGTGATCGAGAAGCCCCGCTTTGCCCTGACGCGCCGGACGTACCAGGTTTGATATATATTCAGGAAGATTATCGAGTTCATCATCATCGATCTGCCACAGATCGACAATCGCAAGCTCAAGGCCGAACTCCTCCGCAACTTCCGACAGCACGGCTCTGTCGCGATCCGCATTGCACGTCGGCCTGACCAGAAGCTCCATCCTGACCTTCATAAGACAACCTCATTATCAGCATCACGGGATACCGCGCACTCGCGCCTATGAAATCCCGTTTAATAATATACCAGAAATCCTCGATATTATGTTCATACTCGCGTATGGGAATGGACAGGGCGTTCTCGTACGACGAAGGACTTACAAGCGCCGTGGTATTATCCGGCGGGACGAATGCGAAGGTTTTGCTAACCAAGATTTCTGATGGAGAAAGGTGTGGTGGAAAAACGGAGGATATCGAGGATGCTAGTTCCCACGATTGTAATGGCGGTTCTCGCACTCGTACTTTTGGGCGTTGCATATGCGAAGGGTGGCGGCGAGCACATCACGGGGCTGAAATCGGCGGTCCGATTACTTATCGAAGTAACCCCTCTTCTCGTGTTTGCGTTCATCATTGCGGGTCTCGTGCCTGTTCTTCTGCCACATGAGCTCGTGCAGAAATGGATCGGTGCGGAGAGCGGAATCCGCGGAATCCTCATCGGTACGCTTGCAGGAGGACTTTCGCCCGGCGGGCCGTACGTGTGTCTTCCGCTCGCGCTCGGATTAGTGCGCGCAGGTGCAGGTGTTGGAGTAACTGTCGCATATCTCACTGGCTGGTCGCTCATTGCAGCCTCCCGCCTGCCGATGGAAGTCGGAATACTCGGCTGGAAGCTAACGGTCATCCGTCTTGCAAGCACGATCATTTTCGCGCCGCTCGCGGGTCTCATCGCAAACGCGCTGTTCTCCGGCGTCCGGCTCGACACGGGCGGGTAGCCTGCAGTTCAGGAAGCAAGTCAAGCATCGTTTCATCACTGCGTTTGCATAACTGGACGCGTCGCAACCGAAAAGAACTGAACGCTGACCTACTGGTAATGAGTTTCGAGCACAACCCACGAAGACCCAGGAACAGTGATTCCGCCTGGCAACGGTTCAATCAGCAGGTCATCAAGATTCTGCCCATGTAGAGAATCATTGCCAAGTATTACAAGCCAATACCCAATTACATCACCTGAATTTGAACCGTCCTCATATTGGGGAATGTACCAGAGATCTCCGGGAGAGATGGTATTAAGGCCTATCTGTTTGGAAGTGCCTGTAGAAAATGGGTTCTCGCAGAAGGAACCCAGCAGAGCGAGTTCAGGGCAAAGCAAATCGTCGAGCGTTTCTGGATAGATGCCATCATTCCATGTGGAATATGTTTCGAGTGCCATCTGAACAATGCAAATCCCGCGCGTCAGTAACTGCGCTTGAATCTGCAGATGTTCATCTGTTGGAACACTCGCGAGCCATTCTCGTCTGGCATCTGAGCATTCAGAAATGAACTTGTAGTACTCTTCGCGGCTATTCTCAAAGTTGGTCAGCGATTCAGTCAATGTTTTTTGACGCCTTTGGCTTAGCTCGTCAAAGCGCTCCACAAGGCACGGCGTTCCGGTGCATGCGAAGGCTCTGTTGTTTCCAACAAACAACGAAACGGTGATTGCCAGGAATGCAACAGAGAGAACCAAAGCAACTGCGGCATTTATATAATCACGCATATTTCCTTCTCCTAG